>VBAU01000013.1:0-5446 GCA_005883855.1 Bacteroidota bacterium | reverse complement strand
GATGATCAAACCATCCGCGGGACTACCGGCGTATTCTATTTCAAATGTTCTTACTTCCCCTGGCTTTGCGGGTTTTTCCAATGCAATCTGGACGCTATCATGGGAATGAATGGAGGTTAATGGTTTGCCATTCTCTCTCGCCATGTATGCAATCATCCCTTTTCCTTTTGATGGTGATGAAAGACTTAACGAAAATCGGTCTGAGGGTCGTGTAAACTTTATTGTTACAAAGGCTTTTCCTTTTACACTATCATTCTGGTCTGACAAGTCGATTTCAAACTTATAATGGATAATGTCGATATTGGACTGGCTGTGTATCTTGTTCAAACTTAAGAAAAGGAAAAGGGTGAGGACCGTTGCTATCCGCTTCATGCGGTAAATTAGTTAATTTTCATTCAAGGGAGAAGGCAACGTGGGATGTCATATCGAATGGACTTGCTATGTGGCACTGTACCGCGTCAACTCTCTTTGTATTTTCTTAAGCCACTCGGATTGTTTTTCCGGGTTGCGGCTGAAGTCGGTGTCAAGATCATATTGATTTTGCACTTCTTCCTTTTCCTCCATGATCTCTTTGTAGATCTGGTCGAGGTCGGTCTTGAATTTTTTCGGGTTAAAACTGTACTCCCGGATTGCATCGTCAAGCTTCCTGGCATAAAGCTCTGTGATATCAAAATGTCCTTGCTCGTGTTGCAAAATGTAATCTGTCCTATACTTGCCCCAGGATCTTGTTTTTGAAAAGCGACACGTGATCTTATAAGTGAGGATATTATTTCTTACGTGGTACTCCAATCCAAGTGCAGTACTTGTTATGGCAGCCGCGTCCGAAGAGGAAGAAGGTTTGGCAAGATAATCTTCCCAGCTGAGTCTTTTAGCAGCGGACCATTCAATGAATTCTTCATTCT
Source organism: Bacteroidota bacterium (assembly GCA_005883855.1). Taxonomy (GTDB): domain Bacteria; phylum Bacteroidota; class Bacteroidia; order Chitinophagales; family Chitinophagaceae; genus VBAU01. Next base: position 4,544 of record VBAU01000013.1, on the reverse strand, counting down.
GCCCATGCCCAAGGACGGGAGAGATTAATAGCGCACCCAGTATTATTTTGCCGAAAATGGTCATTGGACAATAAACCAACGGCAAATTGAAATAAATATTTTAAAAATCAACGTTGTTCAAGGTTAAAGAAATTAAAAAACCCCGTGATAAGTCACGGGGTTTAGCGACAAACAATGAACGAGGCTATAAATTATGTTCGGGGGCCGCGGCGAGAACATCATCACTTACTCCGCCGCTGTATTTTTCAAAATTTTTAATAAATAAACCAGCGAGGTATTTCACTTTTTCATCGTAGGCATTTTTGTCCTTCCATGTATTTCGGGGATTTAAAAATTCCGAAGGAACACCTGGGCATTCCTTCGGCATCGCAAATCCAAATACCGGGTGATTTTCAAAGTCGATCGCGCTCAACTTATTTTCTAATGCCGCTTTGATCAATGCCCGGGTTTGAGACAAATTGATGCGATGTCCTACTCCGTAGGAGCCGCCCGTCCATCCAGTATTAATTAACCAAACGTTGACTCTATGTTTTTGCATTTTATCCCCCAACATCTTTGCGTAGACGCCAGGGTGTAATGGGAGGAACGGTGCGCCGAAACAGGCACTGAATGTGGGCTTCGGCTCCTTGACCTCTGTTTCTGTTCCGGCTACTTTCGCTGTGTATCCGGAAATAAATTGATACATGGCCTGTGCTGTCGTCAATTTTGAGATCGGAGGAAGTACGCCGAACGCGTCACAGGTCAGAAAGAAAATATTTTTTGGAACCTCACCTTCGGCCGGGTCTTGTGCGTTGCCAATAAGGTATAAGGGATAAGAAGCGCGGGTATTTTCTGTTATGGAAGCGTCTTCAAAATTTATCTTATTGGTGCCCGCAAAGAAGTTCACATTTTCAACCAGAGCGCCGCATCGAATCGCATGAAAGATTTCAGGTTCCTTTTCTTCCGTGAGGTTAATGCATTTTGCATAACACCCACCTTCAAAATTAAAAATATTATTGTCCGTCCATCCATGCTCGTCATCACCGATGAGTTTACGGTCAGGGTCGGCGCTAAGTGTTGTTTTGCCAGTTCCGCTCAGTCCAAAGAAAATAGCCGTACCGCCGTCCATGCCAACGTTGGCACTACAATGCATACTCAGCACTTTCTTATCCTGAGGCAGAATGTAATTAAGAATTGTAAATATGCCCTTCTTTATTTCGCCCGTGTAACCACTGCCGGCAACCAATATAAACTTATGTTTGAAAGATACTGCTGCTACGTTATGATGACGGATTCCGCACTTTTTCGGGTCCAGCTTCAAATCCGGAACATTTATCACACACCAGTCAGGCGAAAAAGACTCTAACTGCTCTTCGCTCGGTCGAAGGAACATATTGTGTGCAAACAAATTGCTCCAGGGTTTCTCAGTGATGACCCTAATGCTTAGACGATACCTGTCATCAGCGCAGGCGAAGCAATCCCGGATCCACAGATGTGGCCGGTCATTCAGATACATTCCAACGGCATTATAAATGGCTTCGAAATATTTCGGCTCGAGAGGAATATTGAACTCGTTCCAATTGACCGTATTTTCTGTAATAGAATCTCGTACAATAAATCTGTCCTTTGGAGATCTGCCGGTGAATTCACCCGTTTTGATGACAAGGGCGCCGGTATTGTTTAAAACGCCCTGACCAAGGCTTAGTGTATCCGCTATTAGCTCTTCGGGTCCAAGTTGATAATGGATACTTTCGGTTGATCGTAAGCCGGACTTTAAAAGATTTTTCATTGCCTTTCCCACTGGAAAGGAAGTGGTTTGAACTGACATAAGGAGCAAAAATTTCGTTGGTATCACAAAGTTAGGACAATGGGCGAACAACCGTTAGTTTACTTTATCGTAGCTGTCGAAAAATTCCTTAGAACAATTTGTAGCGCTCTATTGAACGGATACCATTTTAAAAAAGAGTTGAACGATGATTTAATTTTTTTGAAAAGTTTCAAATTCAAATGACCTGGCCAAATTTGTGATGAGTGTGCGGTTCCCGACATTCGCACTTCGTTATCTTTATTGGTTAAACAAAACAGCATATGAGATACCAGCCGCTGAATCCGGAAATATTTATTAAGAACAGGCAACGATTTATCAGGGAAATGAAATCAAATTCCATTGCCATATTTGTGAGCAATGACGAGGTGCCAGTTAATGGCGATGCGCTGTATCCATTTAGGCAAGACAGCGACCTGTTTTGGCTGAGTGGTGTTGTGCAGGAAGATAGCATGGTGATCTTATATCCCGACAATTCTGATCCAAAATATCGCGAAGTGTTGGCCCTGGTGCGTCCAAACGAATTGAAAGAAAAATGGGATGGAAAGAGATTAAGAGCCCCCGAGGCGCAAAGGAGCAGTGGAATACAATCCATCGTCTGGCTTGATACACTCGATGCGTTACTGCAACCATGGATTCACCTGGCGGATACAATTTATCTTGATACCAACGAAAACGACCGCAAGGCAAGTCTCATCAGAACGCGAGATTATAGATATGTAGATAAGGTGAAATCACGATTCCCTTTACATCAGTATGAAAGGTCAGCAAAGATTATGAAGGAGTTAAGAGGAATTAAGACAGCTCTCGAAATTGAAGTTTTACAAAAAGCCATTGACATAACTGACAACACCTTTCGTCGCTTATTAAAATTTATCAAACCTGGTGTTATGGAATATGAAATCGAAGCCGAGATCTGGCATTCGTTTCTATGCCAGAGAGCAACAGGTCCGGCTTACTCGAGTATCATTGCGAGTGGTGACCGGGCAAGAACCCTGCACTACGTCAGAAACGACCAGCAATGTAAAGAGGGAGAGTTAGTGTTGATGGATTTTGGAGCTGAATATGGCGGATACAACGCTGATCTCACAAGAACTGTTCCTGTGAATGGAAAATTTACACGCCGGCAAAAAACGATTTACAATGCCTGCTTGCATTTGCATGATTATGCCAAGAGTTTGCTGAAACCCGGAATCTCCATTGTCGATTATACTGAAAAGGTTGGCGAGGAAGCCACTCAGCAATTCTTAAAGATCGGCCTCCTAAAGAAAACAGATGTGAAAAATGAAGACCCTGAAAACAGGGCCTACAGAAAATATTTATATCACGGCATTTCACACCATCTGGGTATTGATGTGCATGACCTCGGTACGAGGACGGAGCCGATCAAAGCAGGAATGGTATTTACAGTCGAGCCTGGAATTTATATAGAAGAAGAGCAGATGGGCGTGAGAATTGAAAACAACGTCTGGATAACAAGAAACGGAAATAAAGATCTAATGAAAAACATTCCCATTACGGTGGAAGAGATTGAGGCACTGATGAAAAATTAGTCAACAGTCCACGGCTAACAGTTAGATTTGAAATGGGATTTAAATTCGAAAATTTGAAAGTTTGGCAGATCTCACCGGTTATTGCAGATGAAATTGATGTCGTTGGTCAGAAATTTCCCAAGCATGAATTGTATTCATTATCCAATCAAATGAGAGGAGCTGCAAATTCGATTTCATTAAACATTGTTGAGGGATCAAGGGGTCTAACAAACGCGGAATTTAAAAGATTTTTGATCATTGCTAATAGGTCTGCCCTTGAAGTAGTAGGTTGTTTATTTTTAGCCAAGCCGAGAGGACATATAAGTAATGATAAATTTGCGGAGCTCTATGCTAAGATTGAAACGCTGGTTAAAATGATTCAGTTATTAATTAATACTTTAAATGATTAGGTCCGTGATCAATGGAACATGGACTATAGACTTATTATGAAACAAGTTCCGAACATCTTTACTCTTCTCAATCTAATTTGCGGCTGCTTTGCGATCATTTTTATTCTTCAAACGGGCGAGACAATCGTTCTGCTGCGCCAGGAAGGTTTTACCGATGTAAATCTGCCGGAGAAAATAACCTGGGGCTCCTTGTTAATTTTTGCAGCAGCAGTCATCGATTTCTTCGATGGATTTGTTGCCAGGCTTGTCAAGTCCACATCAAAAATGGGAGAGCAGCTGGATTCCTTAGCCGATATTGTAAGTTTTGGGGTTGCACCTGGCTTGATCCTTTACCAATTGCTTCGCATCAGCTATGCCCAGGAAGAGAATGGCCTTGAAACTTCGATGGCATGGTTATTACCAGCACTTCTGATTCCATGTACAGCAGCCTGGAGATTGGCAAAATTTAATTTAGATGATGAGCAGAAAGTTACTTTCAAAGGCGTTCCAACCCCGGTCGCCGGGCTTGTGATTGCCTCTCTTCCGTTGATCATCCATTTCCAGACATTTAATCTTCAGTTTACGTTGATCAATAGATGGATCTTGTATGCAATCATTATCGTGCTCGGTTATTTGATGGTGAGTGATCTGCCTTTGATGAGTATGAAAGTGAGAGACTTTAGCATAAAGAATAACCTGGCTAGATATATTTTACTGGCGGCTGGAATAATTGCCATCGTTGCATTAAGATGGTTTGCCGTGCCCGTCATTTTTGTGCTTTATGTTATTATATCTTTGGCGTTTAAAAATAAAACTACA
>VBAU01000374.1 GCA_005883855.1 Bacteroidota bacterium | reverse complement strand
GTTCATTGCCTTGTCGAATTTTTTCGCCCGTTGGCCCCCAATACTACTCAAAATTTTGTTGATTTTTAAATCTTCTTCATGCCACCAAAGTCAGCTGCCCGTTCTACTAAGCACAGACTCTCCACAACGGAGAAGGCAATTCATAAACGACCTTCTCGTCCTCGAGCAAGTGCGGCTGTCAAAACGGCAACTCAAACACTCCTTCCGAGGGGTCGTCACTCAGCTTCATTGGCTACTCCGCGTGCTGTCACCCCAGCAGCCTCGCAAATCTCGCTCACACCTTCACATTCAAATGTTTCAGTCACTGCAGACATTGCCGACATGAAACTCATCCAAGAAGGTTTTTCTGATGCTCTCGATGAAATTAAAGAACGCTTTGAAAGTCTCGAAAGCTCAATCATGACAACAATCACCAACGCCCTGGAAAATCGTTCTCCACCTGCGCCAAACACTTTTACTAGATCATTTGCTGGTATGAATCCCGCTGAAGCATTGCAATCTGTTATGTCTTGGGTAGAGTCCTCTGTTATGACCAACGTGGTCGCTCGCACACTGGACGTGGCACATTTCATTAAGTTGCTCCCTATTATTGAACGACCGAAAGGTCAAGTCAATCCAGGAACAACTTCAAATGTCGTCATTAATTCAGAAACTGGGAAAACTTCAGTCAGCGAGAGCACTGTCAATTATGAGAAAGTATACACCGATTCTGTTACCCTCGTCAATGCCCTCACACTTTACGCAGTCATTCGCGATCTTCACGACATTGACAATTTGGGTTTCGGGCCAGCCATTTTTCTCTATGTTCGGCAAATACTCATATGGTCCAAAAAGTACAAGTGGTCTGCCATCGTTAATTATTTCGTCGCGCATTTCACGAAGTATCAATCTACCAATGATCCTCACAAATGGTACACAACAGATTTACAAATGTTTGCGGATCATCTATCTAGCGAAAAACTTCCTGCTTTACTGCCCGCGAAATCAAAATTACCTGCTTCCTCGTCTATACCCATGTTCTCAAAATCTGTAATTTGCAAGAACTGGAATTCAGAGAAAGGCTGCACGTGGAAAACATGTCCTCGTACACATGTTTGTCTTCAGTGTGGCAGAGATCACACAGCCCTTCTCTGTACTGAATCCTCACACTGACTATCCTCTACAAGACTCACACAAGCAAAAGTATCTGATACAAGTCAAATTGGGTGTGATTCATTCTCCTACTTCACTGACACCGACCCCAGTGTATCAACAACAAATGTACATCGTATATTTACTCCTGATACAGAAACGCACGTGTCTGCAAAAACCTTCCCCGACACCGACCCCAGTGTATCAACAACAAATGTACATCATATATTTACTCCTGATACAGAAACGCACGTGTCTGCAAAACCTCCCCCGACACCGATCTCAGTGCATCTTTCCTCTCCGATGCAAACCCCAGGGTGTCGACCGAACACATCTCCCAACTTCTCTACCTTCGGACCTTCGATCGGTTACAAAGTACCCTCTACTCTTGTATCTGAACATTGGCAACTTCTTCTTCAACATTACCCCGATTCACATTTCCCGAATATTCTTGCTGGCATTATTCAACATGGTGCTCGGGTTGGATATGAGGGACCTCATGTTCGTATTCACGCTGCAATCACTCGTCTGCTTTCCGCATTCCTGTGGAAATTTCTCAAAATATTGCTTCCGAAGTTGCCGCCAATCGCGTTGTGGAGCTTCATAGTCTCCCCCAATTTTACTACCTCAGCCCCCTTGGTGCTGTCGAAAAACGCACAGATGGAATCCGAACCGGCTGGCGTCGCATTCATGATTTATCACATCCCCGTGGTCACTCAGTAAATGACAATATTGCTGAAGCATATGGATCATTAATGTATCAAACATTAGATGACGCAATCTGTCTAATTCAAAAATACGGACGTCGCTGCATTTTACGGAAACGTGATTTGCGAGACGCCTTTCGCATGATTCCTATCAGTCCTCTCGACTACTGGTTGTTTTTGTTCGAGTGGGAGAACAGGATTTATGTGGACATTTTCCTTCCATTCGGCCTGCGCACTGCACCATTTATCTTCAACCTCTTCGGCGAAGGCTTACACTGGATTTTGGAATGGGTATTCAATCGCAGTGTCGTTCATTATCTCGACGATTTCCTACTCATTCAAGACCCAGATCCAGAGTTCTTTGGCATCCTTGCGAGATATCTCGGCCTTTCTGAAAAATTTGTCAAACGCCAAGACGGTTACGTTGTCGATTTTACAGGCATCGAGCTTGACACACACCTGATGGAAGCTAGATTACTGAAGGACAAGTACAACCGTGCCCTTATGGGAGTCAAATGTCTTCTCCACACAGATGCTGTCACTTATCGTACCCTCGAAAAGCTGCTAGGGTTCCTTTCCTTTTGTGCAAAAGTCATTCCATTGGGTCGCCCTTTTCTCCGCAATCTCTTCAATTTACTCAATCGGTTGTCTCACCTTCATCCGCATGCCATTCGTCGTCTGTCCCCGTCGGCCCGACGTGACCTGTTATGGTGGATGACGCTTCTTCCTCAGTGGTCGGGCATTCGCCTGATTGTCTCCACTCGTCCTCAAATCGTTATTCATATTGATGCCAGTGGAGTCAAGGGCATTGGTGGTTGGTGGGATTATGATCACGCTTTTTCTACACGCATATCCCGTCAACATCGTACAAAACTCATCGATTGGAAGGAAGCATATGCTGTGCTATTCGCTTTTGCA
>VBAU01000373.1 GCA_005883855.1 Bacteroidota bacterium | reverse complement strand
GTTTGCCTTAAATAGATCCAAAATCGCGGTCCGGTTTGGGAAAAAAGAACAGGCAAAAATTGTCAAGCAGGAAGCAAAAAAAGAAGTGCAAGCTCAAAAACAGGCAGGGTGGGACGTACAAATAAGTCGTTTCACTACCAATGACAACGCGATTGAATTTAATGACGACAACAAGCCCGCACAACCATATGGAATGGACTATGCTCATTTGAATGCAGCTCATCTCACGCTGCAGGCCGATAATTTCGTAATGAACCCGGACTCTCTTTCCATGCATATAAGTAAGGGAACTATGAAAGAGAAAAGTGGATTTGAATTGGATCAGCTGAGTGGGGATGTACTGTACGCAAACAATCAATCATACGTCCGCAATTTGTATGTGAAAACTCCTGGCAGTGAACTGAAAAGGACAGCTGTTTTGCACTACGAATCCCTTGATGCAATGACAAAACATCCGGAGAAAACAAGTGTTCAGATTGAATTGGTCAAAAGCCGTATCCAGGTCAAAGACATTTTGGTGTTTGCGCCACAGTTGAGATCTAACCCGGCACTACGCAACCCGAATGATGTGTGGCAGGTAAATATCATCGGCAGTGGAAACATGGATCAATTCAATTTTGAGAGCTTGCAATTTGCAGGTTTAACTAACACTCAAATTGATGCTCATGGTTCGTTAGCCGGCTTAAGGGATCCAAAGAAAATCGGCGGTGATTTTGTTATTAACCGCTTTCACAGTAACCAGACTGACATAGCGCTATTTACCGGGCAGTCACTATCTAAGCAGGTCAGTCTCCCGCGCGACTTTACTGTAAACGGAAGGATTAATGGAAACTCGGGAGCTCTAAATGCCAAACTGAACATCTCCACCTCGGATGGGTTCATTGGGGTGAATGGGAGATTCAGCAACCTTACAAATCCGGAGGCGACGACTTACAATGGCATGATAACAACCACGAATTTGCAAATTGGTAAAATTCTTCGCCAGCAAGATATGATCGGCTCACTATCGGCAAGAGCTTCCTTCAACGGACGGGGACTTACTCCCAATTCTATCAATACAAAATTTTCAGCTAACATCGCAAGCATTGGATACAATAAGTATCAATACCGCAACGTCAATTTAAATGGTTCTTTACGCAAGACGGTTTTTGACGTGAAGGCTGATATCAAGGACCCGAATCTTGACGTGGATTTTGTTGCAAGTGGAAATTTCTCTGACCACCCTGCCTTCAGGATAAATGGCATGGTTGATAGCATTAAAACGCTGCCGCTTCATTTAACCACCGAGCCGTTGGTCTTTCGTGGTAAGATCGACGGGAACGCATCAAACTTTGATGCGGATAACCCAGATGCAAGTATTCTCATCACACAAGCTTTGTTTGTTTCTTCGGGTAACAGGTTGTCAATGGACACCATACAGCTTTTATCGGGCAAGTCGGACACCGGTAACTATATCAAGCTGACGAGTTCAATAGTAAGTGCGAGCGTCACTGGTCAGTACCGCCTTGCTGATCTCGGGAACATTATCCAAAATACGATTCAACCTTATTTCACCGTTGCACCTGCTTCGCAACTGTCGAATGTGAAACCTTATAACTTCCGATTCACGGCGGATGTCGTTTACAATCCGATTTTTTCAGTGTTCGTTCCAGGGTTAACAGACATGGAAACCCTTCATGCAACGGGAAGTTTTTCAAACAACGGAGAGATGACTGCCCAGGTAACAACCCCACACGTTATTTACCAGGGAAATGATATAAACAAACTCAACATTACTGCGAATACAACTGCCAATGGTCTGAACATAAACGGAAACATCGCTCATTTAAAAAGTGGAAACTCTTTTGATGTATACAACGTTCGCTTGAACGCGACGGCTTTGCACAACAATATTGATTTTAGTTTAGGGACAGACGATCAGAATGCAAAACACAAATATTTCATTGCCGGGATAGTGACGCAGCCATCAACAGGAACTTACGCCATTAAGCTAAAACCAGACGGTCTTCTGTTGAACTATCAAAAATGGACCGTTACGCCTGATAATTTAGTTACCATTTCCCCCAATTCCATCGCCGCAAATAATTTTGTTTTGCAAAATGGTGATCAGCGTTTAAGCATTAGCAGCCGCCAGGGTCAAGGTCAGCAACCTGTGTTGGTTAGTTTTTCAAACTTCCGCCTCGCGACCATCACGGGATTCATCAAAGCTGATTCGATTTTAGCCGACGGCTTGATCAACGGTAATGTAACGCTCAATAATCTCACGCAACAGCCCAGTTTCACCAGTGATCTTACCATTAACAATTTTACAATGCGCTCTGACACGGTAGGAGATGTGGCCGTGCACGTCGCCAGCGCCGGCTCCAATCGATATAACACGAATGTGACGATCACAGGCAAAGGGAATGACGTAGCCCTCACAGGTTGGTTTGCGATGGTGGGAAAGGATGTTGATCTGAATCTCGATCTTAATGTCCGCGCAGTGCAATTGCATACGATGGAAGGCGCATTGGCCAGTGCCATCAAGAATGCGTCGGGAGCGATAAATGGAAATGTGGCGATTCGGGGTAGCCTAAACAATCCTTCTGTACAGGGCACTTTGAACTTTGATAAGGCCAGTTTTGCGCTAACTGCACTTGGCAGCCAGTTTTACCTCGATAATCAGAAACTGTCTGTTACCGGGGATGGATTTGTTTTTAACAATTTTACCATAAAGGATTCGGCAAATAATTCTCTCAGTTTAAATGGAGCGATTATCACGAATAATTTCATCAATTACGAGTTTAATTTAAAAGTCGCTGCGCAAAATTTTCAACTGCTTAACTCGACAAAGAAAGACAATCCGCTGTATTATGGCCGCATGAATGTAAACGCCGATCTCGCTATTACAGGCACAGAAGTGAAGCCGGCAGTGGATGGAAAAGTGACGGTGAATGATGGTACTGCATTGACGGTTGTTGTTCCGCAACCTGAGCCAGGGGTCCAAAGCAGGGAAGGAATTGTTGAATTTGTTGACATGAGCAATCCGGCAAGCGATACTCTATTGAAAAGATATGATTCTCTAAATAAGGCAAGCGTTGTCGGAATGGATATCGCCTTAAATATTGAAGTGAAGAAAGAAGCGGTGTTCAACATAATTGTAGATGAAGCCAACGGCGATTTTCTGAATGTGCAGGGTGAAGCGCTTCTCTCCTCGGGAATCGATCCGAGCGGAAAAATCACGTTAGTGGGAACGTATACGCTTGACAAGGGTTCGTACCAACTGTCATTTAACCTGCTGCAGAGAAAGTTTGATATAGGAAAGGGAAGTACCATCACCTGGACCGGAGAACCGACCACAGCGCAATTGAATGTGTCAGCAGTTTATATCGCCAATACTTCTCCCATTGACCTTGTCCAAGATCAAATCGCGAGTTCACCGGTTGCAATTCGCAACACTTACAGACAGAAACTTCCATTTGAAGTTCATCTTAATTTAACCGGCGAGCTAATGAAACCAAACGTGGCGTTT
>VBAU01000372.1 GCA_005883855.1 Bacteroidota bacterium | reverse complement strand
TTGTTGGCCGGAGATGTAATACTTACAGTTGGAGAAGTGAGGTCCACATTGCTAACGTTGCTTACTGTCACCTGTATCGAACTCGTTCCCTGGTTTCCCGCAGCATCGGATGCGGTCGCAGTTAATGTGTGAGTACCATTCGAAACTGAGCCAGAGTTCCACGAATTAGTAAACGGTGACGTAGAGCTCGTAGCCACGGTAGCGCCATCTACACTCAGGGTGACGGATTTTACACCAACGTTATCTGATGCACTTACCAAAACGTCCATGGTTCCAGAAACAGCCGCGCCGTTCGCTGGAGATGTAATTGCCACAATCGGCAACGTCCTGTCACCACCTTTGGGAGGCTTAATTATTCCACCAGGAGATCTTCTATACAAAAAATCCTCGCTCCTGCTTGCGAGATATTCTGATGACACGATTAGGTGAACTTTACTAATTGCATCGGCATTGTCTTTGATTGCACCAAGTCCTTTGGCGTTTTGAACATTTCTTTTTTACAGGAAGTCCACGCAAGTGATACTAATATCAGCACCACCACTACCTTAAGCGTTGTAAAGGTTTTCATAAAGTCGGATTTTTTAGTTAGTTAATCAAGTTTCCAATATTCACACTTGCAACAGCACGTGCAGATATTATTTTTTTATTCTCGTAACAGTTAATCATCCAGAATTTAGAATATCTGAATGGTTGGTTAGAAAGAAACCAACGTAATGGGTTTACCATAAATAAGAATGAAACAGAGCCTTTGGTCTGAGCTAGGGGTCATTGGTTTTTCTTTCGGTTAGCTGTAGAACTTTAGCTCTTGATAACAAATTTAAGTTACAAAAATTTTTTTCGTAATATCAAAAGTACCCGATTTGCATGGCTAAAGCACCGTGTATATACACATTGTATATATACTAGCTCGTCATCAAAAGAGATCCATAAATCACTTGACAAAAGTCAACCCGACTGACTTCCATATTTCGCAGAGCTTTGTTAATAAGCATTCTTTTGTTATTGCAGTATGCAGAATCGACTTGGAGAAACCACGATAAGGATACAAAGAACTGTCCGAGAGATTTCAAAAAAAAGCGTCCCAGTTTACCAGAACGCTTTTTCAATCTTTCATTAATTGATATTATTAAAGACTTTGAGCATAAAGATCGTAGGCAATAGTCGCGAAGAAGGCATAATCTATCCAAATGTAACCTCCATCTCCCCAGCCAGTGCCCCATTGATTGATCGCCCTGTAAGCATGCTTGCTGTCATCATATCCAACCAATGTAATCGCATGTGGACCATACAATGTCGAAGAGTATGAACTCCAAATGTATCCTGGACCTGCATTATAGAAATTTGCATCCGCAGTGAATGTAAATGTTAAAGGGTGCTTATTATAAAGCATTGTCTTTATTGCTGTGGGGTCCTGCGCAACAACCATCGAGTAAGACTTGATCTTATAGTTGGCGGCTTCAGACGTCTGCTGTGCTGTAGGTAACAAAGTGCAGCCGTTCTGGTCACTGTATGGCATGCTATTCCATGTACAAACTCCGGTACTAGTGAGGAAGTTTAGTTCATTGATTAAGGATGCGCCACTGGAACAGCTTGCTGCAACTTTTGTCTGGTTATAAAGGAACTCCGGACTGAAGATATTTGTCGCAGTTGAATAACTCGAGGCCCCCGTTTTATAGTATTGTTCTGCGTCGCGGGAATACAGTAGAGCGACGGGTACACAGCCACTCTCGGCGCCCTGGTACTGCACTGGCGGCATTGTCAAACTAACGGAAGAAGGAAGTGAGGGTGGATTTATTACCGTAGTATTGACAGTGATTGAAATAGATGCTGAGCCCTGGTTGTTAGCAGCATCAAATGCATAAGCAGTTAATGTATGTGGTCCGCTGATGGAACCGGTATTCCAGGAGAAAGTCGCAGATGCGCTATTGCTGGTGCCAACAAGCGAACCATCAGCATAGAGTTTAACCGATGTCACACCAATATTATCATTCCCGCTCACACCAACTGAAACGTTGATGTTAGGATCAAACGCCGAGCCGTTGGAAGGAGAGGTTATGCTTGCCGTTGGAGAGACCAGATCGCCACCCGCACTATTACTAACATTTACGGACGCAGACGAACTTGCCCCCATGTTGCCAGCTGCATCCTTGGCTTTGGCAACCAACGTGTGAGTACCGTTGCCAACAGAGGCAGAATTCCATGAAATAGTAAATGGAGGCGAAACGCTGCTTCCCACCTGTGCATTGTCAACATAAAGATATACGACATTCACTCCGACATTATCAGTCGCATTCACCTGGACGCCTATCGTTCCACCAACGGTTGATCCATTTCCCGGCGACGTTATTGATATCGTGGGCGCAGTCACATCCCCAGTACCACCGCCACCTCTAGTGGGCTTTCCTCTGGATCCCGCTTGAAGCAGAGCACTGGCATTATCTTGAGCCAGGAATTGTGACGAAACTATCAAATGAACCTTGCTGATTGCGTCGATGTCATCTTTAACAGCACCAAACTCTTTTGCATTCTGACCCTGCTGACCACTTTGGTCAACGGCAGCTTGTTGAGAAACCTCTTTTTTGCAGGCGGTCCAGACGCTGGCCACTACAACCAGTAACACTACTGTTGCGAAGGTTTTCAGGGATTTCATTTTCTTGTTAGATTTTAAATGTTTAAAAATAGATTAGCAACACTCTTTCTTAATAGAATTAGTGAGGTGGTACAGGCAATTCACACCCGTACGAATTTTGCATAGAAAAAATTCTGTAGGTTTAGTTTCAAGTGTACGGACTTCAAAAGATTCTGAATTTCCGATCAATACGAAAACTGATCCTTTGTTCTACAGCAAAAAAGAAATAGGAATTGAGGTTTGTATGCATCTGGTGTCCATAGGTTCGTCTGTGAGTCTTGGATATTTAACTTTTCAATTCGTTAGCAACAATTTTCTTGATATTAGTAAATATACCGATTTATAAGTAAAAACACTGAGCTTTTCTTTTAAACCAGCGGCAAATTTATGTGGTTTGCGTTCCCCAAAAGCCAACATTGTGCCTAATTTCATGCCTTAAGAGAAGTGGCGTTATTAATCTATTTTTAATATAATGTTTTTCAAAATATTAGGGTTAAGGAAAAAAACTATGTGGATAACTTTTTCAAAGACCTTGAAAACTTAATCAGGCCACACCTCGTTTCTTGGGGGTCAAAATGCTTGGAATTTCAAGGCCCGGCATGTGCGCTAATGGAAAAGAGGCTCTGAGGTACTTAAACATCAATTTCGGCGATCCTCGGCCCGCCGATGCATCGTGAGACCGCCGTGTTTTTTATTTGACCTCAAGGAATTATTTTTATAACGACTATTGCCACCCCGCCGTTAAGCCAGGCAAGCGTGGCCTTTGCTCTGCATTTTCCCGTTAGTCACTATGTCAAAAAAAACTAAACAAAAAGTTAGGCCACAGGCAAGGAAAATTTCGCAAACGACTGCGGTAAATCAAAAAACTCCCGACGCTGCACGAAAAAAATCGGGAACCGTGAGTTTTTTTCAGGACCACTGGCGTCAGTTGTCTGTCATAAGCATACTAGCCTTTGGGCTTTACGTTGAATCAGTTCGATTTAATTATGTGCTTGATGACTCGATATTGATCGTGGAGAACAAATTCACTCAGAAGGGAATCAAGGGAATAGGCGATATTTTCCGGTACGAAAGTTTTAGAGGTTACTTTGGTGAGCAAAAAGACCTGGTGGAGGGGGGAAGATATCGGCCTTTAACAATAGCAACATTTGCGCTTGAAAAAAGTATAACAGGCGATAAGCCTTCGGTGAGTCACCTGATCAATGTACTGTTTTATATTTTCACCGGTATATTGCTTTACCGGGTGTTGCTATTCATGTTTCCAAGAGCAAGATCCGCCCTGTCGGAAAGCTGGTTTTTTTCCGTGCCATTCGTTGCCACGGTACTTTTCATTGTCCATCCACTCCATATTGAAGTTGTCGGAAATGTGAAAGGACGGGATGAACTGTTTGCCTTTCTTGGCGAAATAGGTGGTCTTTATTTTACCTTCAAATATCTCGAACAAAAAAAATTAAAGCAGCTTGTCTACTCCTTTCTCTGTTTCTTCATCGGGATTTTGTC
>VBAU01000371.1:4729-8367 GCA_005883855.1 Bacteroidota bacterium | reverse complement strand
AACCAAAAATTTATAATGAGTAAAAAATCAAAAGTGATGAATCATTGATCCGCATGTCGTAAACGACGATAATCTGCATTGTCTTCAATCCCGCGTGCACATACACTTAATGCCAGGGACTAAGAAATTCCCAGAGGGATGCAATAAAGAACAAGGGAATGACTAGAATATACGTCAGTACCACATCTCTTAGAGCTCCGATAGGATATCCAGGTAGCGCTTGTCATTTTTGTATTTGGGGTACTGCTTGAAGTAACTCAAGCCCAGTTTAACACGATCCCCCGCCTTAATTGTTTTTTGATCTGAAATTTTCCAGTCAAACTCTGATGCCGTCAAATTGGTAAAATCTTGTGGTTGGTTTCATCGTTTCAATTTTTTTGGTTTAAAGAAAGGGAGGCGTGGCCTCCCTGTTCGTTTACTTTGCAGAACTGGTTCCGCAAGTACAATTGGGTCCGCACAGACAAATGGTGCAGCTGCAATTGGATTTCTCATTTTTTACTTCATTTTTTGTTTTCATGTTTGTATTTTTTTGCGTTATGAATAATTGACAACACAAAGCTAGCATCGCACAAAAGCCACGCCTTATGCAATTGAAGGAATGTTTTATATAATTTTTGGATTATAGGCTATCGAGTGATTTTCGTTTTTCAGCGCCGATTTTTTTGAAATGGGAAGGAGTGAGGCCGGTGACTTTTTTAAACTGCGAGGATAAATGATGAACGCTGCTAAAGCCGGTTTGGTAAGATATTTCTGTGAGAGAAAGTTGATCGTAAACCAGTAGTTCCTTTACCTTTTCTATTCTTTGTAAAATAAAAAATTGTTCAACTGTCTTTCCTTCAACGGATGAAAACAAGTCGCTGAGATAACTGTAGTCGTAACAAATTTTTTTTGTGATGAACGAAGACAGCTTGAGATTTTCATTATCCATTCCCAGGTTCAGGTATTCCATTACAGCCTGTTTAACATCTTCAATCACCTTATTCACCCTTGTCTCGATCAGTTCAAACCCGGCTTTATTTAAATCCATTTCAATTTTTTTTAATTCGTCATTCGTCAACATGGATTCAAGCTCTACTTCTCCGAGGGAAATTTTCTTGAACGGCATATTCAATTTAGTGAACATAGACTCTACCGTCATGACACATCGCTGGCAAACCATATTTTTTATAAAAAGTTTTTCGTTTTTTGCTGTCATACTGTCCAGTTGAAGAAATGCTAAATTAAATTGAAGTGGAGAATTTTTATCAAGTAGTTGACCTTAAAACTTCAGTAATTTTGAGAGACTGTTATGGAAAAGAATTTAGCCATACTAATTGCCGATCTCTCCGGTTATACTGCGCTCACCGAGGCGCATGGCGCAATATCCGCCGCAGATCTCATTGAAAAATTCCTAAAAATAGTCCAGGAAAGTTTAGTTGGCGATAGCCATTTGCATCAAAGGAGGGGAGACGAGGTCATGATCATTTCTGAATCGGCTGATAGTCTTCTTTCAACCGCTTTACTACTTCTCAGAAATAGCGCTAAAGAAAATAATTTTTTGCTTTTGCATGGAGGACTTCATTGCGGCCCGGTTCTGAAAAGGGACAATGAATATTTTGGTTCGGCTATCAACTTTACAGCCAGAATCGCAGCTAAGGCCGGCGCAGGTACTTTTTGGTGTTCAAGAGAATTTCGAGACTCGATAAAAGATTCGAACCTATGTCCACTCACGTCAATGGGTACTCACGAGCTAAAAAACATGTTGGAAGAAAAAGAAGTGTTTCAGTTGGTCAGCGATCCGACAAATTTTTTGACTATCGATCCGGTATGCAGGATGCTGATACAGTCAAAACAAAAAGCAATTCCTCATCCCCGAGAAAGGGAAGTTTTTTTCTGCTCGGAAAATTGTCTGGATATTTATGAATCAAACAAAGCGAAAAACCCCGGAAACGTTCTATCAACATAACCGCGCGTACTCAAGTGCAAGCTGCGCGAGTTTCTTGTTAATGTTTCCGGTAACAACACCGCCGTGGTAGCCACACTCAGCTACTAACAGCTCCTGGTCACATTCTAAAAAAGAACAGGATATAGAATGTTTTCCTTGCCCCGGGAGGCGAATCGAAGTTCCAGTACATGTACAATCATGCTAGCTTTATTTTCAGCTTGATTCCGTCTATTTCACTGATGTGTGATCTCTACGATCTCGCTATTGGACATCATTTTATACAAAACATAGTTGCCTTTGGCATCTTCTTGAATGCTGACTCGTTCGTGGTGTTTACCTTGGCTCAGTAAAACTTTTTTCCATTCTTTCGACACATATGTCTTCAATGTGAGAGGAACATTGTAGTCCTTTGTATCAAGCGAATGACGCAGACTGATCTTGATGCTGTTCTTGTTTTCGTCGGCGGTGACGGAAGCGTTCATCCTTTCACGCATGTATTTCGCCACGTCACTGAATGTGGCAATCCATAAATCATTCTCGTGCGCCTTTAAATACGTAAAATAAGTGTCGAGTAACTCATGGGGCAACGCCTCATACCCCATGCCGTCGATGCCGTGAAAAACAAGCACCAGCCAAATGTTGTCGTGGGCTAATACAGTATCGACCCATGACTTCATTAATGGCAGTGGTGTTTTTGTTGTTGGTCCTCTTTGCCATTGAACATATTCTTTGGTGGATAAACCTGGTTGTGTTTTATATCCGCGATTTATTTCCTCCATGTACGGATCAGTCATCAGGTTACGAAGCGCGGGATAAAAAGGTAACGCATATTTCATCGCTCTCGGGTGTTCAATGCCAAACGGTATCTCCGCTGTAAAACAATATTTTTCTCCGAGGTGGTCTTTTATATCCTGTTTACTTTTTTCCAGCTCATAAAAAATATTGGTCGTGTCGAGTACGGTGACGTGCGCATGTGTGACGGTGTGACTAGCAAATTCATATCCTTTGGATGCGTATACTTTTATGCTGTCCCAACTGAGACCTTGTTCATCCGACATTTCCATGCTCAGCTCTTTTCCTTTTTTAAGACTACCATTTCTCACTTTAGCGTATAGCGAGTCCATGACTACATATGCTTCTTTCTCCTTGGCATCCTCATACAACCCAGCGCTACTGTCGTAATATCGATTGGCACCGACGTAACCGAGATATTTTGCCGCAGATGCACGTTCAAAATAATTATCAGTGCTTGTTGGCACAGTTGCAGATTCATTGATGATTTGTTGTGTCGGTCTTCCGACAAATTTTCCGGGGTATTTGGATCCAGTGATAGAGCCGGTAATGACATAAAACGTAGCCGGTAATTTCAATCTTTCCATTACCGGTAATGCATATCGAAACTGGTTCATTGAACCGTCGTCATACGTGATAGAGACCGCACCTCTTTTACCGTCCGGCCATTCGGTGATTTCTGTTTGACAACGGGCATTGTTGGGAAGAAAAACAAAAATGACGCATGCAGCAAAAAGAGATAAAGCCTTCATGCTTTGAAGATATGAAATGGTGATGAAAGGATTTCACTAGAGCTTTTGCCGTTGTTAGTCTTCGTCAACCCGGGTCTACGTCAACAATTCCTAGCTAGCAAGAGTCCCGTTCAAACATCTCTTGAGTTGAGTGCAAGCAGTATCTGCAAACTCTTTAAAAACTTCTTCCA
>VBAU01000371.1:0-4673 GCA_005883855.1 Bacteroidota bacterium | reverse complement strand
AAGGGATGAGTCTTTCTCACCCACGTAGTAAACAATTTTTCTCATTGAGATGTTGAAGGCCGCTTATAAGCTTTGTCCAAAAGTCAACAAATTGTTGTCCGGGTCGAGAAGCGAAAATTCCTTTTGGCGCCATGGTTTGGTTTGCAAATGTCCTGCTGTGGGCATGCTTAAATTTTTGTCCAACGCTGACCGATATAGTTTGTCGATCTCATCCGTTCGGATGTAAACCTGTCCATAATTTTCTGCAGGGTCAAGATCTTTAAACTCGAAAAAATGAATTTGAATCTTGTCCTTTTCCACCATTAAATAGCCATCATAGTCTGCACTTCCAAATTGTTGGAAACCTAATTTGTTTAAATAAAACTCCCTTGTTATTACTTTGTCGCGCATTGGAAGTTTTGGATTGATGTCTGTAAGCATGGTTTTTAAAATTGTTGTAAATGTAAATCCCTTTATGTTAAGAGACGTTGAATCTACGCCCCTGTTTCAAAAAGAGCATGAATGCTGCCAGTTATAAGATACTAACGAGTGATGGCCGTAAAATCTATTTTTTTTGCTAATTGAAATCGACGGTGTAGCATGAATGCCTTTGCCTCGAGATAACTTGTACGGCTGATTCTTTACATTTACCGAAAAAATCACCATAATGAAAAGTTTTTTCACGTTTCTTTTTCTGGGAATAATTGTTTGTTCACATGCTCAATCGGTAAAAAAATTACATTACAAGGCAATTCTCATTGACACTCACAACGACGTACTTTCCTCGTCTGTGCTCGAAGGGAAAGATATTTCTCATCGACTAACAACGGGTCACAGTGACCTGGACAGGTGGAAGGAGGGCGGGCTCGATGTTCAGTTTTTTTCGGTGTGGACAGATAAAAGCCCCAGGAATAAAGAAGGATTTTTTAAGGATGCTAACCAGGAAATCGATTCACTCGAAATCCTGATACTTCGGAATCCTACTCGCATGACATTAGCGACAAATTACAAACAGGTAAAAAAAGGGATCAAACAAAAAAAATTGGTAGCGCTGATCGGCGTTGAGGGTGGCCATATGATAGAAGGTGACATAGCGAAGCTGGACAGTTTATATAAGCGTGGGATGCGATACATGACTCTTACCTGGAACAACAGTACCTCTTGGGCAACAAGCGCGATGGATGAAACAGAGCACGCGGATAGCCTGAAACATAAAGGACTTACCGACTTCGGGAAACAAATTGTGCGGAGAATGAATGAACTTGGAGTAATCGTTGATCTTTCTCATGTTGGCGAAAAAACTTTCTACGATGCCATTGCCACTACGTCAAAACCGGTTATGCTATCTCATAGTTCTGTCTGGAATATTTGTCCCGTTTTTAGGAATGTAAAAGACGATCAAATAAGAGCGGTTGCGAAAAATGGTGGCGTGATTGACATCAATTTCTATTCCGGATTCATCGATAGCACATTTGCAAAGAAAATGGCGGTTCTCGAGGGAACAGAGGGAAAAAGGATCAAAGATTCCCTCGGGCTGGGGTATGACCAGGCCAAACTTAACCAGGTCTGGAATAAATATTTTCATGATCAATTGGAACCTTACCGTCCCACCATTTCAAAATTGGTCGATCACATTGACTACATCGTAAAGTTAGTCGGCGATGATTATGTTGGAATCGGTTCAGACTTTGATGGCGTATCCTCGCTACCAGCTGGCCTCGATGATGTCACCAAATATCCCCTGATTACTGAAGAATTAAAAAGAAGAGGCTACTCAAACAAATCGATCAGGAAAATTTTGGGCGGCAACGTGCTCAGAGTGATGAAGGCGAACTTTAAAAATTGATGAGTTGAAGATTGCAAATTGGATAATATTCCAATGCAAAGAATACTTTGAATTGAGCATTGAAAATTGATAATTGAACATTGAAAATTTTGACCGGGCTTTCAATGCTCAATGTTCAACGTTCAATGCTGTGTTCAATTTGCAATATGCAACATGAAATAAAAAAGCCCGTCTCACTAAAAGCTTGACAGGCTTGCTCCTCATGTCAGTTCAGAAGCTATATTTAACCCCTTCGCGAGGCTCTGCTAAGGTTATCTCAAAAAGAGAATTTCCCTGTATTTCGGTAAATACCATTCCCTGTCATCAACAAGCAGCTCGAGCTTGTCGACATGATAGCGAATAGGCTCAAAAAATTGTTCCTTTACCTGGCTGCAATATGCAATAGCACGTGTTCTTGTATGGGACATGTTATTACATTCTTTCCTCGCCTCGATCATTTTTTCAACAAGCTCACTTGTCTTGCTGATGTGTTCAGAGATTTTCTCCAGGATGTGTTTTTGATTACAGTATGCCGAATCCTGTAAACCAGAATCCTTCAATCCTTTAATATTATTTGCCAGCAAGTTTTGATAGCGAATGGCAGCGGGCAAAATATGGCTCGTAGCCAGTTCACCCATGATACGACTTTCGATCTGTACCATCTTAATGTATTTTTCCAGCTCAATTTCATGACGGGCTTCCAGTTCGGCGTGCGTATACACTTTATTATGCTCAAACAATTTTTTTGCCTTGTTTGAGACAAAGTAATCCAAAGCCAATGGCGTGGTCTTTACGTTTGGTAGTCCCCTTTTCTCAGCTTCCTTCTCCCACTCCTCGCTGTAATTGTTTCCTTCAAAGAGAACTTTTTCACTTGAAACAATGTACTGGCGGATCACGTGCATGATAGCGATCTCTTTCTTTTCACCCTTGTCAATATGCGCATCTACTTCCTTCTTGAAATTTTTCAACGTTTCGGCCACAATGGTGCTCAACACTGTCATAGCGCTGGCACAGTTTGCGGATGATCCTACTGCGCGGAATTCAAATTTGTTTCCTGTAAATGCGAATGGAGAAGTACGGTTGCGATCAGTGTTATCCATTAACAACTCAGGAATGCTCTTATGAATATCTATCTTCAGCATGCTTTCATCCTGTTCATCCATTTTTTCAGATACTCTTTCTTTCACATCCTGTAAGACCTTACTCAGATATTGCCCGATGAAAACAGAAATGATGGCAGGTGGCGCTTCATTTGCACCGAGGCGGTGATCATTCGGCGCAGAAGCAATTGACGCCCTTAACACATCAGCATAATCGTAAACGGCCTTGATCGTGTTCACGAAAAAAGTAAGGAACATCAAATTTGTTTTCGGCGTTTTACCCGGAGCTAACAGGTTAACTCCTGTATCTGTCGCCATGCTCCAGTTGTTGTGCTTACCGCTTCCATTGATCCCTGCAAACGGTTTTTCATGGAGCAACACTCGTAACTTATGACGGCTTGCCACGCGACTCATCACATCCATCAACAAAGTATTGTGATCAACCCCCAGGTTTACTTCTTCAAAAATAGGTGCACATTCAAACTGTGAGGGCGCAACTTCGTTGTGCCGCGTACGTAACGGAATGCCGAGTCTGTAAGCTTCTTCTTCATAATCCCTCATGAAGGCGTAAATTCTTTCCGGAATGGATGCGAAATAGTGATCTTCGAGCTGCTGTCCTTTTGCGGGCCCATGACCAAACACTGTTCTACCGCAAAGCACCAGGTCCGGCCGTGCGTTATGCAAGCCTTCATCAACGACAAAATATTCCTGCTCCCAGCCAAGCGTAGCGGTGACCCTGGTTACGTTCTTGTCAAAATAATTACAAACTTCCACTGCTGCTTTATTCATTGCTTCGAGTGCCTTTAATAAAGGAGCCTTGTAGTCTAGCGACTCACCGGTATACGAAACAAAAATCGTGGGAATGCACAGAGTTTTTCCCTGGCCGATCTCCATGATGAATGGAGGTGAAGATGGATCCCATGCCGTGTAACCACGCGCTTCAAATGTTGCACGTAGGCCGCCGCTGGGAAAAGATGAGGCATCTGGTTCTTGCTGAATCAATGCATCTCCCTCAAATTGTTCAATGGGCGTGCCATCACTTTTTATAGTAAAGAACGAATCATGCTTTTCGGCAGTTGATCCGGTGAGAGGTTGAAACCAGTGAGTAAAATGGGTAACGCCTTTGCCTTCTGCCCAGGCACGAATGCCATTTGCGATTTGATGACCCATGCTCCGATCTATCTTTTGGCCTGCCTTGATGGATGAGATCAGGCTCTTAAAAGCCTCATCGCTTAAATATTGCCTTGCAGTTTTCGAGGTGAAAACGTTTTCTCCAAAAATAGCGGTGATTTTAGCGGAACCCTGCACATCAGCCTCCTGACTTGTAATTAGATTATTAATTGCGTTAAATCGAAGTGACATAATAGTTTTGATTTTAATTCGCTAAATGTAGCGAAAAATCAAAGAGGGCAAGCTTGTGCGCTTACCCTTTCTAAATTTTTGATTTGTTCGTGATGCTAAGCGACCTTCATGTCTTGAGCTGCGACAAATTCAATTTCTGCAGTCTTAACAGTCTTCACAATTCTTGCAGCAACTTTGTATGGGTCAGCAGCGCTGTTTGGGCGACGATCTTCCAATCTTCCTCTCCAGCCTCTTTCGATTGTGCTGATGGGAATTCGAATGGAAGCACCGCGATCAGAAACGCCATAGGTGAATTCATCGATCGCTGCGGTTTCATGTTTCCCTGTGAGCCGGAGATGGTTATCCGGACCATAAACTTCAATGTGTTCTCTTATAACCGGGCGGAATGATTCGCATATTTTCTCAAA
>VBAU01000370.1 GCA_005883855.1 Bacteroidota bacterium | reverse complement strand
TTATTCCGTTCACCATGATTTGATCGGCGACACGGATTTAAAATTCATCGGGGATCTCAGCTCATCTTTAGGAAATGGGAGCATTGATGTGTTGTTTTTATGTGTAGGCCACGGTGAGGCAAAAAAGTTCCTGGACGAAAATAATATCGACGATAACATAAGGATCATCGATCTGTCACAGGATTTCCGGCTCCTGGATGACTCCAAATTTCAAAAACGAAATTTTATTTACGGCTTGCCCGAACTGCAGAAGGAAGAGGTAAGAGCGGCTCAAAATATTGCGAACCCAGGTTGCTTTGCGACTGGCATTCAATTAGGATTGTTGCCGCTGGCGAAAGCTGGTTTGTTGGAAGACGTGTATACGACTGGTATTACTGGTTCAACGGGTGCGGGGCAAACATTGACCCCAACGTCTCATTTCAGTTGGAGGGCTAACAATATTCAAGCCTACAAAACACTTACCCATCAGCATTTGAACGAAATTTACCAGAGCCTGCACATTTTGCAGGGAAGTTTTCCGCGTTCCCCATTGGGAGACTCGGGTGGCGCACTAAGCTTTATTCCCTGGCGCGGCGATTTTACTCGTGGAATTTTTGTCAGCTCACAAATCACTTGCGAGTGGAAAATCGACAAATTGATCGAGCTCTTCCTGCAATTTTATGCTGATCACCCATTTACTTTTTTAAGCCAGGAGATTATTTTCCTTAAGCAGGTTGTGAATACCAATAAATGTGTGATACAATTGGAAAAGGTGGGGACGAAACTTGTTATTCATTCAGCTATTGATAATTTATTAAAAGGCGCAAGCGGACAAGCTGTTCAGAATATGAACCTGATGTTTGGCCTCGACGAATGTGCCGGGTTGAATATGAAGGGCATTGGTTTTTGAGTTGTAAGGTATAAGTATTATGTTATGCAGAACTTCAAGGAGTTGAAAGTTTGGGAAAAAGCACACTTCTTTACTTTAAAAGTATATGAGGCGAGCAAGAGTTTTCCCAGAGATGAGATTTATATTTTAACGAATCAACTTCGCCGGGCTGCTTCACCTATTCCTGCAAATATTGGGGAAGGTTGTGGCAAGAACTCACAGCTTGAGTTTGCGCACTTTATATTTTTTGATCCTTGCGAAAGATTTACAGTACTTAACCAATGAAAAATTCCTAGAATTAACTAATGGTATAAATAAAATAAAAACTATGCTAATCTCTTTGATTGGCAAGGTGAGGAGTGAAATAAAAACTTAAAACGTATAATCTAGAATTTATGACTTTATTCGACGTGTATCCAATCAATGACATCACAATTGTAAAAGCAAAAGGATCCTATATATGGGATGACAAAGGCGATCAGTACCTCGACCTTTATGGCGGTCACGCAGTGATCAGCATCGGGCACTTACATCCGCACTGGGTTCAACGGATCGAAGGGCAATTGCAAAAAATTGCATTTTACTCAAATTCGGTAAAAATCCCTTTACAGCAACAGCTCGCGGAAAAACTTGGAAAAATTTCGGGCAAGGATGATTACCAGTTGTTTTTATGCAACTCAGGCGCCGAAGCTAACGAGAACGCACTTAAGCTTGCATCATTTCATAATGGAAGAAAAAAAGTAATTTCTTTTAGCAAGGCATTCCACGGACGAACTTCACTGGCGGTGTCAGCTACCGACAACAAAAACTATGTCGCTCCCGTGAATGAATCCGACAACGTGATCTTTCTTCCCTTCAATGATGAACAAGCATTGGAAGATTGCTTTGAGCAAAATGGGAAGGAGATTTCATCGGTCATTGTTGAAGGCATCCAGGGGGTCGGCGGTATAAATGTCGCTGAGGAAGATTTCCTGAGAAAGATCAGGGAACTCTGCACTGAATATGGTGCTGTGTATATTGCTGATGGGGTTCAGTGTGGTTATGGAAGGACCGGCAAATTCTTCAGCCATGATTTTGCCGGGGTGAACGCAGATATTTACTCCATGGCAAAAGGCATGGGTAATGGGTTCCCGGTGGCCGGAATTATTATTGCCCCGCACATTAAAGCCAAGCATTTTCAGTTAGGGACCACCTTTGGTGGCAATCATCTCGCCTGTGCCGCGGCGCTCGCCGTGCTCGAAGTAATTGAAGAAGAGAAGCTGATGGGCAATGCCGTAATGGTTGGAAAATATCTCAAAGATGAGTTGGAAAGTATTCGTGAATTAAGACGAGTCAGGGGTCGCGGTCTAATGATCGGTTTTGATGTCCCTGACGATCTAAAGGATCTGAGAAAAAATTTACTGTGGAATCAGAAAATTTTTACGGGCGAATCAAAGCCCAATGTGATCAGGTTACTTCCCTCACTTGCACTGAAGAAAAGAGATGCGGAAGATTTTATTGAGGCCTTGAAGGAAGAAATCCAATTGCTGAATAGCGGCCAAGGGGTTGAAGTGAGTGACACAACAGAAGCAAAATAGAGTTACCAGGGCTTGCCAACAAAAAATAAAACCACCAGATTGAGACACTTCATTTCTGTTCATGATGTTACCAATATTGATGCATTAGTTAGCAAGGCGCTCAGTTATAAGGGTGATCCGTTGAAGGATAAAAAACTTGGAGCCAACAAGCGGATAGGTTGTCTTTTCTTAAATCCAAGCATGCGAACGAGACTAAGCACACAAATAGCTGCGCAAAACCTGGGAATGGATGTGATCGTATTCAATGTGGGGAGTGAAGGATGGGCCCTGGAGTTTGAGGAGGAAGCCATCATGAGCGGCAACACCGTTGAGCATGTGAAAGACGCAGCACCGATCATGGGAAAATATTTTGACATCCTCGCCATCCGAACGTTTCCCTCGCTAAAAAATCGCGAAGATGATTATAGCGAATTATTCATCAAACAATTTGTGAAATATGCCGGTATACCGGTGGTGAGCCTGGAGAGTGCGACGCTGCATCCGCTGCAAAGTTTGACTGACGTAATGACGATCACCGAAGAAATCCAAAAGTCGAAAGTGAAACGTCAAGCGTCAAAAGTGAAAATTGTATTGACATGGGCGCCGCACGTGAAACCGTTGCCGCAATGCGTAGCCAATAGTTTTGCACAATGGATCAATGCGTGGAAGCAAACCGAATTTGTGATCACTCATCCCGAGGATTACGAATTGAGCAAAGAATTTACGGATGGCGCTACCATTACACGCGATCAGGACGAGGCGTTGCGGAATGCCGACTTCGTGTATGTAAAGAATTGGAGCACGTACAATGATTACGGAAAAATTTATTGCAACGATCCGGAATGGATGCTGACGAAAGATAAGTTGTCAATCACCAATAATGCCAAGGTGATGCACTGCCTTCCCGTGAGAAGAAATGTTGAACTCAGTGATGAAATCCTCGACAGCCCAAGCAGCCTGGTAACAGAGGAAGCGGGAAACCGTGTGTGGGCGGCGCAAGCGGTGCTAACCGAGATTCTAAATGGATAAACTTTACATCATAAAGATTGGCGGCAATATAATTGACGACGAAACAAAACTTTCTTCATTTTTGCGGGATTTCAGCGAAATAAACGATCGGAAAATATTGGT
>VBAU01000369.1:10046-10373 GCA_005883855.1 Bacteroidota bacterium | reverse complement strand
TCGGGATTACTTTATATCAGCCAGATGAATATGCCGAATTTCAAAGCGACCTCGCCGTCTATCATGATGATTATGGTGATTATAGCACTAACGAACCCACTATGGATGGAACCGCGTCATTAATTTATTTACTGGCTGCTAAGGAAGCCCAAGCCCTTTCTCAAACTCCCTCAACCGGCGCGGGTTTTAGGAATTTCTCGTGGAGTAATGGAGGAGTTGTTCGCGGTGATTCAACTAAAAAACAAATTGCTCTTGTCTTTACCGGCGATGAATTTGGTGACGGGGCTGATTTCATTGCAAAAACCTTGGCGCAGCAAAATGTAAAGG
>VBAU01000369.1:3532-9971 GCA_005883855.1 Bacteroidota bacterium | reverse complement strand
ATGTGGGCCCCCACTCCAACATGCTTCTATTGTATTGTGACTGGAATAAGCGGGACAGCCTGCTGGTAACAAGAGAGGGTTTTTCTAATGACCTTCTTACGAATCTCGATATCATGCGCAGCCAGGGTATCAATACTGATAAAACAAAATATTTTCTGCCGCCTTATGAGTGGTACAATGATTCTATTGCAACATGGACTACTGATCTCGGCATGCAACTCGTAAATTACACTCCCGGAACGCTCAGCCATGCAGATTATACAACACCTGCGGACAAAAATTATCGAAGTAGTGAGGTTATTTTTGATTCCATCGTTGATTATGAGCGATCTCACGTAGGCGGACTAAATGGATTTATTCTTTTGATGCATATTGGAACTGATCCAAAACGAACCGACAAATTTTATAATCACCTTCCCCGGCTCTTACCGTAACTTAAACAAAGAGGTTACAGCTTTAAAACGATCGATCAGTTAATACACCCTTAAGAGCAACCATATAGGGATTGTTTGTATTTTTGTGACCCATGGAATTTGAAAAAATACATAATAAAGGGCAGGCCCGTCTGTTCAAGAGTCAATACCTTGAAATATTTACGAAGACGC
The DNA here is from genome assembly GCA_005883855.1 of Bacteroidota bacterium. Classification (GTDB taxonomy): domain Bacteria; phylum Bacteroidota; class Bacteroidia; order Chitinophagales; family Chitinophagaceae; genus VBAU01. The sequence goes on along the minus strand of VBAU01000369.1, from coordinate 9,366 downwards.
ACCCTTTGGTGATTTGGGGAATCTATCTCCCAATCATTGTCGGTTTACTTTATTATTCGGCGGCAACAATGGGATTTTCAACTCTACGCATCATGCTTACATTTCTAGGCGGGATGTTTTTCTGGACGTTGTTCGAATATCTCATGCATCGTTTCGTTTTTCATTTTATCGCAGAAAGCGAACGCGCAAAAAAGTTTGTTTATGTTCTTCATGGCAATCACCACGAATATCCCAGGGATCGTGAACGACTCTTTATGCCGCCAGTTCCCAGCCTGATACTTGCTTCTGCAATTTTTGCGATCATGTACTTGCTGATGGGCTGGAATGTAGCGATGTTCTTCCCCGGATTTGTGCTTGGCTATCTCATGTATGGAACCATGCACTATGCCATTCATGCATGGAATCCTCCTTATAAGTGGATGAAACCCTTGTGGCGCAATCATCATCTTCACCATTACAAAAATGATGACAACGGATTCGGCGTAAGCAGCACTATATGGGACCATGTTTTCGGAACAATGTTCGATCTGAAACATGAAAAAGAAGACAAGGAAAAAGTGCAGCAACTTATGTTCGCCCCCAAACCCCCTCGAAAGAACCTAGAGTCCTAGAAAATATTACCACTTTTCATTACCAGGGATATCATCCTTGCCTTTGAACTGCTCTCTTGTTTTCACTTTTTGAATTTGCCTCTCAATAATCATTTCGGCAATAATAGCCCCCGCATCTTTCCCTTCTTCCTCCAAATTTCTTTTTAACAACTTTTCACTGATGTCGATTCTGTAAAGTATTGCTACCAGTTTATTGAGGTCGTGAGTAATGAAATAATTTATGTGATCCGCAAGAGCAACTCGTATTTCGTCGATCGATGTATTGGGAGCAAGGTCAATTTCCAGCGAAGATGACAATTCCGAAATTATATCGGGTTCGATTTGGTCCATTGACTAAAATTTTTCTAAAGCCCCCAGGCTAAATAAAGCGAAATCATATTTTGCCGGGTCATCGGCATCCAACTTTTTTAGATGCTCGGTCAGTTCGATCGCGGATAACCAGTCCGTTTGTTTTCTTTTTATAAGGTTCAGTCGCCTGGCTACTCTTGCCACGTGCACATCAATGGGACAGATCAATTGCGAAGGTGAAATTTTTTCCCAAATGCCAAAGTCAACTCCTTTCGTATCTTTTCTGACCATCCACCTCAAAAACATATTCATTCGTTTGCACGTGCTTTTTTGACTGGGAGAGGAAACATGTTTTTCAGTTCTTTTCAGGTGTTCGAACGAAAAGAAATATTTTTTAAACCCATTCAGCGAGTTTTCTGTATTCTCATCGTCGCAACCCATCCATTTGCTAAATGCTATTTCCAGGGAATTCCATTTTCTAAAATGATGATGAAAAAACTCTACAAAATAAAGAAGATCTTCTTCACTAAAGGTTCTGTGCTTAAACCCCGTTAGCCTTTTGAAATCTTTTTTGTCATAGTTCATGCAAAATTCGAGGGGCGACATGTTCATCCTTCGCATTAAATCGTTTGTCTTTTGAATTATTGTGGTGCGATTTCCCCATGAAAAAATTGCCGCAAAAAATCCGGCGATTTCAATATCCTGTTTTCTCGTAAATAGGTGTGGTATGGAGATCGGATCCTCCTTAATAAAGGAAGGTTGATTAAATTCATCAACCTTCTTTTCTAAAAATTGCCTCAAATCGCCTGCTGTCATTTGCAGACAAAATTAGCGTCAACCGGTCTTATAATTTATTATTAGACGGGTCGACTTCCACCAATTACTCGGATCAATATGGCTATAACAGCTAGTACCAATAAGACATGTATGATACCACCCGCCGAAAAAACGAAAAATCCAAGTATCCATCCGATGATCAGCAGAACTGCTATAAGATATAATAGGCTACTCATAAAAAAAAACTATTTGGTACAGCAGGTATAAAACAATAGCCATACCAAACTAGGCGTGTATTATCGAAAAAGGCTATACAGAACTGAATAGCTAATTTGAGGAAATGATGTAGAGAGTCTGGTTACCTGTAAGCCAGGAGCAGGTAGTGTAGATGTGTGGCTTGAGTTAGCTATTCAATGCCTGCTCAAGATCGGCTATGAGATCTTCGGGATCCTCAATTCCTACGCTTAAACGGATCAATGAATCAGTTAAGCCATTCCTGATACGCTCTTCTCGCGGTATAGAAGCATGCGTCATAGACGCAGGATGGTTAATGAGAGACTCTATTCCACCTAAACTTTCTGCCAGGGAAAAGAGCTTGGTTGATGACATTAATTTTCTTGCCGCTTGTTCACTCTCATCTTTAAGACTAAAACTAATCATGCCGCCGAAGCCGCGCATTTGTTTTTTCGCAACACAATAACCAGGATGATCTTCGAAACCGCACCAGTAAACTTTGCCAACTTTTGAATGACCTCTGAGATAATGGGCAATTTTTTCACCATTCTCACAATGACGCTCCATCCGTACATGCAAAGTTTTGATACCACGCAATACCAGGAAGCAATCCATAGGCCCCGGCACAGCACCGCAACTTTTTTGAATGAAGTACAGTTTCTCTCTCAGGTCGGTGCTGTTCATTATCAGCGCTCCCTGGATCACATCACTATGGCCGCCGAGATATTTTGTAGAAGAATGCATGACAATGTCAGCACCAAGATCAAGAGGGTTTTGCAAATACGGGGAGGCGAANNNNAAGTGTTATCGACGCAAAGGAGCAAATTATGTTCCCTGGCAATTTTCGCCATAGCTTCAAGGTCGGTTATATTAATAAGAGGATTCGTAGGCGTTTCGCACCAAATGAGTTTGGTTTTCGAGTTAACGTATGACCGAACATTGTTCGCATCAGTCATATCGACGTAATGAAAAACGAGCCCGAATTTTTCGAACACCTTTGTAAAAAGGCGATACGTTCCTCCGTACATGTCATTGCCCGCAATGATCTCATCCCCGGGCTGCAAAAGTTTGATCACCGCGTCAGTCGCTGCAACTCCACTGCTAAATGCCAGTCCATATTTCCCGTTTTCAATGATGGCCAGTGCCTCTTCCAGGGCTTTTCTGGTAGGGTTCTGCGAGCGTGCATACTCAAATCCTTTATGCACGCCAGGAGCCGATTGCACGTATGTAGAGGTTTGAAATATGGGTGTCATGATCGCGCCAGTCGAGGGATCTGGTTCAGCCCCAGCATGAATAAATTTGGTTGCAAGCTTCATATGCGAAAGTTGTGGTTGCAAAGATGTGAAATCTCAGTCAATCGATTTGTTAAAGCACAGAACTACAAAAACTGCGCGGACACAAGATACCTCCAGTCGAAATTATTTTTTTCATAAGCGGCAGCCGGTTCGATTTTTTTGGTCATTACCTCTGGTTTCAAAATTTTCTCCCTCACGAGCTTGTTTTTTGCTTCATTGGTCATTTCCCGCATTGAAGGCAAACCCATCCAGGAAAGTTGTGGCGGTTCAAACCCTGTTTTGTCCGTTCTCCATGCTGTTTGATTAGGCAGAGCCGATTCCATCGATCTGCGTAAGATCCATTTTGTCCACCCTTCCCTGATCTTGAAATGCGATGGAAGCGAAAAAAGGAATTCAACCAGTTCATGCTCTAGGAAAGGCAACCTCACTTCCCGACCGTGGGCCATACTATTTCGGTCGGCGTACCGGAGTAATTCTTCCAGGCCGTGCATGCATGTGTTGTAATAAAGAACTCCATTCAGAGAAAACATTGCCGGTGTGGTATAATAAGCCTCCTTACTTTGAAAACGGACAAAATCTCTTGTAAGATCTTCTTGTTTCAGAGCATGCAACAAATATTGCCTTTCCAGGAATACAGAAGCAAAATCTGGAAACAGCGAACTAAGAATGTTTTTAATACCAAAAGTTTCATTCACTCCAAGCGATTTTGCTTTCTGCAGTTCCTTACTTTTCATCAACCTTCGATTCCCGAAGAGCTCCTGCCAGTACCATTTGTAGTATTTGTCATAGCCGGCAAGAGTTTCATCAGCCCCTTGCCCGTCGAGTAGCACTTTTATCCCGTGTTGCTTTGCCAACTCGAATACTTTGTACTGAGGCAATGTGCTCGCGCTTCCAAAGGGTTCATCGTGACATTGAATGAGCTTTTGAAAAAGTTGCGGAATTTCTTCATTGCTAACATCAGTCTTAAACGACTGAAGGGAGAAGTAACCTGCGATGTCGTCAATATATTTCTCCTCATTTTTTTCAAAACCTGGAAAAACTGCTGAAAAAGTCTGAAAGCCGGGGGCACCGAGTTTGCAAATAGTTGCAGCAATTGATGAGCTATCGAGCCCGCCACTCAGACTTGTTCCTAGGGGCACATCACTTCTCAATCTTCTTTTCACCGATCGGGTAAATAGCTCCTGGAATCTTTGGATAGCATGGCCGTCCGAAATCGAACCGTCCACCTTTTCTAAATCAATATTCCAGTATTTCTCAATTTCAATAAGAAATTCATTTTGAAACTTGATCCGTAAGAAACAGGCGGGGGGTAGCTTCTTTACGCATTCATAAAGAGCATTTTTTTATTGAACTCCCTGCCCAATCCCACACTCCAAAGTGCCTTTATTTCTGAGGCAAATACGAAGATTTTTTTGTTATTGTCGTACACAAAGTGAAACGGTTTTTCGCCAAAACGATCTCGCGCAACAAACAACTCTTTTTCCTTTTCATCCCAAATGGCAAACGCGAACATACCATCAAAATGGTCGAGGCATTTTTCTCTCCAGCAGTCATACGCTGCTGCCAACACCTCCGTATCTGTTTGTGATTTGAAGCGATAACCTTTCTTTCTTAATTTATCCCTTAGCTCAAGGTAATTGTAGACCTCGCCATTGTGGATGATAACGTAGCGGTCGAGGTAATGAAAGGGCTGAGCACCAGCTTCGCTAAGGTCGAGAATAGACAACCGCCGATGCCCGAATAAAATATTTCCGGTCGCTGATTCCCAGTGGCCTTCTCCGTCGGGTCCGCGGTGCGAAAGGGCATCCGTCATGTTTTTTAGATCCGCTCTTGTATACTCGACACCAAATTGTAAAATTCCTGCTATGCCGCACATGAGTTAAAAGTTCAAGTTATTATTGCCCCATCCTTGAGGACGGGGATTGGAATGGAATATCAAATGGCTTTAGCCAAATTATTTAAATCGGTAACTTTTTATAAACTCTTGGTATTCTTCTTCAAAAGTTTTCTTCTGATGATGCATTTCCTGGTTGTCAATATATGTTCTTAGAGTCTCAAGTTGCGACTCACTTATGTGATCAAAAAGAGAATATCTGAATTCATCTTTGAGGATTGGGTCGCGATTTTTAGTTGACCATACATAATGAATCCAAACTCTAATAAAAGACATATATTTTTTTCAAGTTAAAAAAAGATTGGGCTAAAGCCCGATAAAATGTCACTAATCCAACCCCCGCCCCGAAGGGCGGTGCAATATGCTTCATCTGATGTCGGAAAAATTGGGAGTGGCACTAGAAATTAATTGGCAATCTTGCTTCTGTGTTGTCCCAATCCATCACCAATTCGGCTCCGCCTGTTATTGGTTGAAAGACCATTGTAAAATACTCGAAATTTACTGGGGCCTTTTTTGTTGGGATATCAAAACGCATGAGGTCTTTTGTCGAGTCAATTTGTAAACCCCAGGTGTAAAGATCATTATTTAGAATTATCGTCCAGTTTTGCTCATAAGGGATTGCATAAATGATGTACCGCCCGGTATTTATCTTCTTGCCTCGTATGCTTACATTTTGAAAAAACTCAATTTCTGTTGCTTCATTGGCACCGAGTCGCCACCGTTCTCCATATTTCG
>VBAU01000369.1:0-3455 GCA_005883855.1 Bacteroidota bacterium | reverse complement strand
TGAGCCATTTTTCTTTGGGAATAATCTACGGGAAAATAACTCATATCCATTGGAGAAATGTCGACAACTGAATAAGGATTTGGACGGGGTGTGCCAATTGTTGTGTCTTTCTTTTGTGGCACTTCCTCTGCGTTTTTTGTTTCATTCTTGCTTGCGCAGGAGAGCAAAAATATTACAGGCAAGACGAGGCAAGGTCCTTTGGTCATGTTATTATTTTATGCTAATGGGCAAATCAGCTTTCACATTGTCCCACGCAACAACAAGATTACAGCCATTATCTGTTTTTTCAAAGGTCATTGACAAAGCTTCCACGACGTCGTTTAATTTCTCAATCGAAACAGTTGTTCTCATGACATCCTTTTGGGCATCATACTTAAAAGCTCCCCAGGTGTCAACGTCTTTGTTCAGAATAAATGTCCAGTTATCGGAATTAGGAATGGCGTATAATGTGTAACGACCTTTGGCAACTTTATCACCATTGATCCTGACATTTGTGTAGAATTCGATTTCAGTGGCCTCATTGGCGCCCATGCGCCATACTTTGCCATATTCAACAAGGTCTCCAAAAATGATGCGACCGTTTTTTTGAGGGCGGCTATAGATCACCCTTGCCACCACGGGCTCGGTCGTTTTGTCCTGGATCTTTAAAACGGGATAGTTGTTGGGATAGTAACTCATATCCATGGGCGATTTATCGAGGGCAGGAAGGCCGTTGTCGCTCTGTGCCTGGCAAAAACAAAGGGAAATCAGCAAAAGGGCGAGGAGAGTGAGTTTTTTCATATGGTTCATTTTTTGAAAGAGCAAAAATAATTGTTTGGGGTTGCATGGAGAAAACCGGCCGGTCAATGACAAGCTAATTAAAGCTTAATAATGTCGCAGTAAAGCGTGTGGGCAAATGATTTCACATCGGGGAAAAAAATCTGATAATATTGTTTCAGCGCTTCATAATGCTCTTCAAATAGAGATGCAGCCGTCTCACTTTCCTCGAGATAGCGGGCTCTTCTTACGAGGCCTCCGAAGCTTGATTCGGTTCCCCACCTGGTTCTGTAGTTGAATAACCAGTTCTGTGACTTCATATAAGGAAACATTCGCGCAAAGCGCTCAGGCAAATCGTTTATGTGACGATCCACAATTCTGTAAACATTCTCTGAAAATTCTTCAAGGGTTTGTTCATTGAATTCGTTTGCGTCGGTTGCCAGGAAATGATCGTATACCACGTCTACAAATGCTCCGCTGTACAAACGGTAGCAGGGTCTGAAAATATCCTTTGCTAGTTTCGTTGCTTCATGACTGTCTGTAAACGTATCGATGGCGCGATGAAGCATGATTCCCTTTTGTATGCCTTCTTTGTAGTCAAACTTTTTTTTGCCCTTTACAAAATCGCTGACCAGGTTGCCCACCAAAATGTCTTCATGATTGAAAGAAAGATATGCGTGAGCAAGATAATTCATAGGACACAAGGTACGCCAAAGGCTCGCCGGCACGAGACATGAGAGGTAAATTATGCCTTCGATGATTTTTGTTTCCTGTAAAAGCGATAGGAATATACGATCGGAATCACGGTTATTGTCAGCAATACGGAAAAGATTGCAATAATTGAAACTGTTGTAGAAGTAAAAATGCAAATTACCGTAATTAGCAGGCCTCCTGCGAACCAAAGCTTACTCGCCAGGTGATGAGTACGCTTCCAATTTTCTTCGTTCTCCAATGTCCACGGCAACCGAAAACCTGCAAAGTAATTTGGCTTCAGGTTATTCATATAGTTTGCTATTACAGCCCAGAAAATACCGATCAGAGCAAAAAAGAAACGAAGATTAAGTTTCAGGCTACCCTGTGTGCCAATGTAGATAACGATGCATTCGATGGCTGCTAAGAATACAATCAGCGCGAATGCTATTTTTTGCAGGCGGCCTTTATTTTCTGCTGCATATTTTTTGGGGTCGATGCGCCAGATGTTGGTAAGAAGCAAATACATGCTAATGCTTACCACAAGCATGATCATCATGAACCACAGGAATTCATTTTTACTGTCATACTTGTCAGCGTTTCCCTGCAAATCAAAGTGCATGGCAATTTTATCCGGCAAACTTTTCCAGACAAGAGCCAGGTAGATTATCGGGATAATAACAATGAGCCAAACAGTTCTATTCAAATATTTATTCATAAAAATTTATTTCTTTTTTGACTTGAATTGTAAAAGCCATTTTAGGATTTCGTCTACGACGGTGGTGTTCAAAGAGTAATAAACAAACTGCCCTTCTTTTTCCGCTATTACCAGCTTTGCCTGCTTCAGCAAATCGAGATGATGCGAGATGCTGGGGAACGAGATATCGAAATTGTCAGCAATTTCACCCGCGGTCATATCTTTTGACTGCAGCATTTCCAGGATAGCCCGTCGGGTGGGGTCATTTAAGGCTTTAAAAACTATGTTCATTAGTTCGACAATTGTATATTTAGACAAATGTCTAAATATCGCAGATCATTTCAAAATCTTTTCCAAGAATTCTTTTATTTTTTGTTCGGAATTGGACATTAGTGATATGAAAGGTGATAATGAATGTTCAGCGGTTGCAATCGGTAACTTCTGTTAACGGCAATTAACACAAAGCGCCGCTAATCATAAATCACTTGACCCGGGCTGTAACATGGAATACATTTGATACGTCAAACAATACGAATGAACAAAATCAACATAGAAAACCAAAAAAATTGAATGATATGAAAAAGATTATGATGTTGCTGGCGATGGTTCTCACACTTACGACAACATGGGCGTTTACAGGTGAAGAAGCAATTGACAAACAGGCATTAAATGCTTTTAAATCAGAATTTGCCGGTGCAACCGACGCGGCCTGGACAGTAGGCACTAATTACTATAAAGTAGCCTTTAGCCTAAATGATCAGAAATTATTTGCTTTTTACAACTCGACAGGTGAATTCTTGGCGGTCACGCGCTACATTTCTTCCCTGCAGCTTCCTCTGAATTTGCAGACCAGTTTAAAGAAAGCCTGTACCAATTACTGGATCAGCGATCTATTTGAGTTGGCGAATAGTGATGGCACCACTTATTACGTTACACTCGAAAATGCAGACACAAAAATCGTTTTCAAGTCAGTGGACGGCAGTAGTTGGAGTGTGTATCAAAAAAGCAAAAAAGCATAAAAGTTAGTTTTGGTGTGTGGTAAAACAAGCCCCGCTGTCGCACTGACGCGGGGTTCTTTTTTATTCTAAGGGGCGTTGTAACCTGGAACTATGTTTTAACGTCACATACTACGATCAACGATTACAATTAAAATCAAAAAAATTAAAGAATATGAAAAAGATTACCATAATGCTCGCGATGATGCTCACTCTTACAACAACGTGGGCCTTCAGCGGAGAAGAAGCTATCAACAAACAGGCGTTAGCAGCCTTTAAAACGGAGTTTGCAGGTGCAACTGATGCGGCCTGGTCCG
>VBAU01000354.1:260-10485 GCA_005883855.1 Bacteroidota bacterium | reverse complement strand
CCCTCCTCTCAATCGCTCCCATAGAAGTTTTTCAGCCAGAGTTGGATTTTTTCTATGTTTCAATGCAAACCCTTTGGTTAGTTTATACAACATCGGATCTGCATCATAATAAAATTCATCTTCAACCTCAGGTCTTGTGCGTTGGTGTTCTCCCCCGTTGGGGGAGTTAGAGGGGGCCGCTGGCTTTATGAAATCTGCCAACGAAAAACTTGGCTGGCCAATTGCTTTTTTTAATTGCTGACGCAGAAATTCCAGTTTGATCTCTCCCCGATCTGTTTGCAGAGTAATCGTATCAGCGTTGTTGCTTGATGCCGGCCAGAAACCGATGACGCCATTTGCCGTAAACCATTTTTCATCGATAACTCTTTTCAACAATTGTTGCGCATCACTAAACAGGCGTGTAGCTTCAACGCCGAAAATCTTGTCGGTTAGAACTGCCGGAAACTGCCCCGGCATTTCCCAGGCAATGAAAAATGGCCCCCAGTCAATGTGTTTAGCAATTGTCCCAAGGTCAAATTCCTTCAAAACCTTCACGCCGTCCACGGCGGGCTTTACAGGTTTGTATTTTTTCCAATCAAGGTATTCTTTGGTAACAAGCGCCTCTTGATATGGAATTAATGATTTGCTCTTTTGCTTATTGAGAAACTGATTCCGAAGATTCGCGTACTCGGTTTCGGTTCGCTCCAAAAAAGATTTCCTTTGCACATCATTCAGCAAATTGGAAACGACCGTCACACTTCTTGAAGCATCCAACACATGAACAACACCGTTGTTGTATTGCGGCGCGATCTTCACAGCCGTATGCATTCTCGAAGTGGTGGCCCCGCCGATCAACAAAGGTTGTTTCATGTTGCGGCGCTTCATTTCATGCGCCACATGGACCATTTCGTCCAGGGACGGTGTGATCAATCCGCTAAGCCCTATTACATTAGCTCCAATCTTTTCAGCTTCATCCAGGATTTTGTCCGCTGGTACCATAACACCCAGGTCTTTCACTTCATAACCGTTACAGCCAAGAACAACGCCAACAATATTTTTACCGATATCATGAACATCGCCTTTCACCGTAGCTAAAAGAATGCGGGGCGCTCCGCCATTTGAAGCAGATGGATTTAGCCTCTTTTCTTCTTCGATAAACGGAGTGAGATAAGCGACACTTTTCTTCATTACTCTTGCACTTTTAACCACCTGCGGTAAGAACATTTTTCCTGAGCCGAAGAGATCGCCCACGACATTCATTCCATCCATCAATGGCCCTTCAATTACATCTAAAGGTTTTGGATACTTCTGCCTCGCCTCCTCAGTATCCCCTTCAATATAATCTGTGATGCCATTTATCAATGCGTGCTTCAACCTCTCATGCACAGATCCATTTCGCCAGGCTTCGTCCTTAACCTGGACTTTATTTTTTGATTTTACATTTTCGGCATACGCGATCAATTTTTCTGTCCCTTCGTTATTCCCNTGAGAATTACGTCTTCGCATAGTTTACGCAATTCTGGTTCGATCTCATCATACACAACCAACTGGCCCGCATTTACAATTCCCATGTCCATTCCAGCCTTGATGGCATGGTACAAAAAAACGGCATGCATAGCTTCACGGACGTGGTCATTGCCGCGAAAAGAAAAGGAAAGGTTACTTACACCGCCGCTTACTTTCACTAACGGCATTTTTTGCTTGATAATTCCGGTGGCTTCAATGTAGTCCACCGCATAGTTGTTGTGTTCTTCTAAACCCGTAGCGACGGCAAAAATATTCGGATCGAAAATGATATCCTGTGGATCAAACCCAACTTGCCGGGTTAATATCTCATATGCTTTGGTACAAATGTCAACCCTTCTTTGAAGGGTATCGGCCTGGCCTTTCTCATCAAATGCCATAACTACAACTGAGGCGCCATACATTTTACAGGTCTCAGCTTGCTGGATAAATTTCTCCTCACCCTCTTTCATCGAAATCGAATTCACAATGCATTTGCCCTGCACACACTTCAAACCAGCTTCAATGATCTCAAATTTCGAGCTGTCGATCATGATGGGAATTTTCGCGATATCAGGTTCACTTTGCAGGAGATTGAGAAGAGTTGTCATGGCCTTCACGCCATCCAGCAAGGCATCATCCATATTCACATCCAAAATTTGCGCGCCGCTCTCGACCTGTTGCCTGGCCACGCTTAGCGCTTCTTCATATTTGTTTTCTTTGATGAGGCGGGCGAATTTCTTTGAACCTGTTATGTTGGTTCGTTCGCCGATATTTATGAAGTTGCTTTCAGGTCTGACAACGAGAGGCTCAAGGCCGGATAAGCGCAGATATGGTTTGATAACTGTAGGTTCACTCATAATAATTAAACCAATTCAGGTTCGACGACGGGCAATTTTCTCGGTTCTAAATTTTTAACGTGATCCGCGATATGTTTGATATGATCCGGCGTAGTGCCACAGCAACCACCAACAATGTTGACAAAACCTTCTCTAGCCCATTCTTCAATGTAGTGGGCGGTATCCTCCGGTTGTTCGTCATATTGGCCCATGGCGTTTGGCAAACCTGCGTTGGGATACGCAGATATGTAAGTGGAGGCGATGTGCGACAACTCCTCAATATGAGACCGCATTTCCTTCGCTCCAAGCGCACAATTCAGTCCAACACTCAATGGTTTTGCGTGAATGATCGAAGTATAAAACGCCTCTAAGGTTTGGCCGCTCAACGTTCTTCCGCTGGCGTCGGTGATAGTGCCGCTGATCATGATCGGAAGCTCACTTTGCCTTGTATCTCTAAAATATTTTTTAACGGCAAAAATTGCTGCCTTGGCATTTAGAGTATCAAAAATCGTTTCAATAAGAAGCAGATCAACACCTCCTTCAACCAACCCTTTCACCTGCTCATAATATGCATTCATGGCTTCATCAAAACTAAGTGCGCGGTAACCCGGGTTATTCACGTCAGGAGAGAGTGACAATGTTTTGTTCATTGGACCGATGGCCCCGGCGAGAAAGGCCGGCTTTTCAACTTCGAATTTCCGATTTTCAATTTGGTTTTCCCCGATTGCTTGCCTGGCAATCGTAGCAGCAGCTAAATTCATTTCATAAGCCAGTTCCTCCATGTGATAATCAGCCAGGGAAACACGTTGCGAGTTGAAGGTATTTGTTTCAATAATATCCGCACCGGCTGCCAAATATTCTTTGTGGATCTCTTTGATGATCTGCGGTTGAGTAAGACTAAGCAGATCATTATTCCCCTTAAGATCCGTCGGCCAATCTTTAAAGCGTTCGCCGCGATATTCTGCCTCGTTGAGTTGATAACGCTGAATCATTGTGCCCATGGCACCGTCAATGATCACAATGCGCTCGTTGAGTAAGTCTTTAATGGTTTTCATGTTTCCTCCTTTTTTTTACTGACAAGCTCAGTAGTGTTACAGGAAGATGCAGTGAGTGACACAACGAAAGTCCATTAGTGTTGATGTCGCTGGCTACATCAAAATATCCTCTGAACAATTTAAACGTTGGAAACTAAAGAGTGAGTTTCTTGGCGTTTATTAGTTCAGTTCTCCTCCTTCCTTAAAGGATCAGGATACAGGCCGAACAATAAACAAATCCGCCTGTGACGGCAAAGATAGAATGATCCCATGAAGAAAACAAAGGTTAATAATGGTTGAGTGCAGCTTACCGGGAAACATAATTCTCAACCGGTAAACGATTCTGCAGGCTTCGCGCGAGGGTCATTTCATCGGCATATTCAAGCTCACCTCCAAAAGCAATTCCACGGGCAATCGTGGTTATGCGAAGGTTTTGGGGCTGTTCTGCGAATACTTGTCCAAACTTTTTCTGAATATAGTAGATAGTGGTATCCCCCTGAATGGTAGGATTTAGAGCAAAAATGAGCTCCTCCGTTTTTTCTTTTTGCACCCGGTTCGCGAGCGACTCAATGTTGAGCTGATCGGGGCCAATTCCATCAAGTGGCGAAATGACGCCACCAAGCACGTGATAGGTTCCGTTGTATTGTTGCGTACTTTCAATGGCAATTACATCGCGAATATTTTCCACTACGCAGATCATTTCCTGTCTTCGCATACTGTTGGAGCAAATAGAACAAATATCACCGTCCGCGACACAAAAGCAACGCTGGCAAAATTTTATTTCGCTGCGCATTTTTGCAATCACCTCGCTAAATTGGGAAACATCATTTGCGTCCTGCTTCAAAAGGTGCAACACCAGCCGCAAAGCTGTCTTTTTGCCAATACCCGGAAGCCTGGCAAATTCATTGACGGCGTTTTCGAGGAGTGAGGAGGAAAATTGCATAGTCAAGCAAGCCTGATAAAACCTGGCTTACAACGCAACATCAAAGTCATTGGCCCAATTAGGCTTAACATTTATACGACGAGTCACCGGTTTTACAATTTCAGGTTGGATATGCTTTCCGAAGAATTGCCCCGGATCCCATTTACCATTCTTGTTGCGGTCATTCAAAACTCGCAGCTGGTAATCGCCCGGCAGGAAAATAGGGATTTTGATTTCCGGCCCCGTGAGCGGAATCGACTTTACTACGTTATCATTTTGGACAAACAACAGCACAGGATTTAAGGCAAGATTGAGATTTCGAAAACGGATTCGCAATGAACCGTACGCTGAAAGCTTTTTCGTTTTGAAATTAATCGTGTCTGCTTTTAGTAATTTTCTTCCCAATGTATCTTCTGCAAAATCTTTTTCTGCGATCACATGATAAAGAGTATTTTCTTTCCAGTTGTACTGGAAGGTCAGTTTATCAGCGAAGTATCAAGCTTTCTCAATGGCTGGTCCGCTGTGATGATAAGATTGTTCAGCAAATCCAGTTCCCCATTGTCGAGATTCGTTTGCAGCCGCAATCTTTTTTCCGCTGCGCCACTTGCGCCTCGCTGCCTTCCAGCAATCTGTGGCGTTAATGTCGGAGTGCTCCCAGGTGTTTTTTCCGTTTTTTCGGTATAGGCGTATAAGGTATCCGGCTCATTAACCTCTTTTACAACGACAGGAGAATCTGCGAAAGCAAAAAGCTGCCTTTCGGATAAATAACGATAAGACCCACCTTCATTTTTCAAGGCATAAATATAAAAGGTGCCTGGCGGCAAGTTGCGAAAAGTAAAATTTCCTGAAGAATCAAGATGTGTAGCATAACGAGGTTTTTCATTCACGATCGCAGAGTCGTCGCCATTCTTGTGCAAGATGACGGCAAGAGTACTATCGGCTCTTCCAGTTTCCGCTAATATCACTTTTCCCGACAGGGTAAGGGAGTCAAACGTGTCGCCTGTGGAAAAAATATAGGTAAAGTTTCTTGCGGGGTTGCCTTCATTGACATCCTTGATGGCATTGCCGAAGTTCAAAGTATAAGTCGTGTTAGGTTCGAGTGTATCTTTCAAACGTACGACCACCGTCCTCAACTTTGCTTCAACAACAGGTTCCGTCTTTGGAACCGGGGAGATGAGCAGGTTTTCATGAGGATTATCAAGATTTATAAATTCATCGAAGGTTAATGTTATATGGTTAGCGCTGAAGTTTTTTGAAGAGTCACCCGGTGTGGCTTTGAGAAGCAGGGGCGGGATCGTATCCTTGTAGCCACCCTGCGGAGGCATTATATTAGCACAACCAGTATTGCTGATGACGCTGATGAAACCGATGAAAAGGATTAGGGAGAAAGGTATGAATACTAGCTTGTGCATTGAGCTGCAAACATAGGCTGTTTCAATTATCACGCAGCTTCCGTCCCACCAATAATGTATCAAAATCCTGTTAATCCTGGTGCTCTTCTTGTTCGACTTCAAGCAAGGAAACTGTCAGATTATTTGTCTTACAAAATTGCACCAATGGCAATGCTCCTTGCCACAGCCCGTGTAAAAATCATGATTCTGGATCTTATCCCAAACCATTTTGATCTGCTCGGTAACGAACTCAATGTCCTCGGGCGAGATGGAGATCTTTTCTTTTTTATAATTCTTTTTCTTGTCGGGCTCTATAAAATCAAACTCTGTACTTGCCACTTTCCATCCTTTTTGTTCGTAATTATCGACAAGAATTTTATAAAAAACGGCCTGGCGCCAGTAATCACCACCAAGGGGATCCTTGTCCGATGGAGGCTGCAATTTTATCCTTGCCTTGTCGGGATCACCCGTCTTGTAATCAACAACGTTCACCGACTTGCCATCGAATTCAAGTTTGTCCAGCTTCCCCCTGATTGGAATGTCATTGACAAATATGTTTTTGATGTTCCTCTCCGTGGATACAATTTTACTCCAACGAGTGATATACCTGTCGTAGTAGTCAGTTAACACATCCTGCCCATATTCCATCCTCCTGGCGAATTGTTCGTTGGTAAAACTCTCCCTGTGACGCTTCATCCACCATTCAAAATCGTTTAGAAATTCCTGCCTTGCAGGGAACTGCTCGTTATTGCTTTGCATCTTGCGGAACAGTTCGTTCAGCGCATAATGAATCGCCGAACCAAATTCGGTTGCTTCGTTCTTGGGCGAAGGAATGCGGACTAAGGTTCTAAAATAAAACTCGAGAGGGCATTTTAAGAAGTTGTTCAGCGCAGTGACACAAACTTTTCCAGCAGGCGCGAGACAAACTCTCGTTCCATTTCTTCGACCTGCGGAGAGATTTGTTCGCCAAGCTGCAACGCGCTGAATTCAGCAAGAGTGTTTTCATCAACAAAAATCGGCTCTACCGGTAGGTGTCCCTGTTCCAGGATTTCTGCGATGAACATAGAGGGTTCTAATTCCGTACCATCATTTCTAAAACAACAGTATGAAATGACGAGGTGCTGTTCTGCCCTTGTAAGAGCAACATAAAACAAGCGGCGGAGTTCTTCCATTTCTCCCCGCGTTCCGCCAATCGGCGCAGAAATGGCTGAGAAAATAGTATCAGGTAATTTATACCCGCTGTACGGCTTTCGCTTTTTCTCCCAAAATGTCGCGTTGCAGCCCGCGAAAAAAACGTGTTCAAACTCCAAACCTTTGGAACCATGAGCCGTCATTACACTTACGCCTTTTTCGTTGCCGCAAATCTCGGTAAGCGGTAGAACCAGCTCTTCATCTTCCATTAATCCAACAACCTGAACCAAATGTTTCAGGTCGAATAATGGATTTCTTCCCGTCTCTTCTCTTATAAAATCAAATAGCCCCGTTAACACTTGCAAAAACCAGATCTTGTCTTTGCTTTGCATGATATAACTCAATATACCGGCCTTACGAATAATATTTTCAAAAAGACTTTGTAATGTGCAGTTGGGAACGTCGCTGATCAGTTGTTCTACAACCTTGCTTGTCTTTTTTAGCCCTTCGTTCAAGCCTTGCGAGAACAGATCTTTTGGTGGCGCAACCGCTCTCTCATGCAAGTGCCTGCGTAGCGATATTGTTGCGTCGTCATACCTTTTATGCGACGCTTCGATAGTTACCTTAGCTATATCAAGTGATGGAATATGAAACCAATCGAAGTGGAGAATTTCAAATAACATTTCATCGCCACTGTATGGTATTTCGTGTTCAGCAGCAAGATATCTCAGCAACAAAATAATTTTCCTGGCGAGAGGAACCTCGAGGATGTTGATGTTACGCTTACTATAAAAGGGTATTTTCCGAAGTTTAAAATATTGAATCAGGTCGCCTCCGTACTTATTCTCCCGGTAAATAACGCCAATACGATTCGCGGGAACGCCCTCTGCAATCAGTTTTTCTATTTGAAGAGTTATATCAATCATTTCCTGGCGCTGCGTGTCATAGGATTTGATTAGTGGCCTGTGATCCAGTTGGCTTCTACGAGGATGTGATGCCACCAACTCCTTATTTAGTCCCTCAATTTTGTTTATTAGTCTCTGGTCATTTCTTTCAATCAGGTTTTTGGAAATGTCAAGGATAGGTTGAGTGGAGCGATAGTTATTTACCAGCACTACCTTCATCAGGTCGCTTTTATACGTTTCAGCAAAGGCCAACATATTTTCCACGTTAGCTCCCTGGAAACGATAAATGCTCTGATCGTCATCGCCAACTACAAACACATTTGGTTTATCCCAGTAATTAATGAGCAACTCAACAATGCGGTTTTGCGCGCCGCTGGTATCCTGGTACTCATCGACCAGGATATAGAGAAACCTTTCCTGGTAACCGGCGAGTAAATTTTTGTTTTGTTCAAAGGCTTTGATGACCCAATTGATCATGTCATCAAAGTCATAGCGCTTTCGTTGTTGCATTAATTCCTGGAAGCGATCGAACTCGTTGACCGCTGCCCGAAGTCGTTCCATCTTTTCAATCTCTTCCTCAATTTTATCCTTCTTGAGATCGCCGACATTAAATTCCTTGTATTTTCTTTTGTAAATAAACTCGTCTCGCTGCGGCAATTCAGAAATATACTGGTCGATTTTTTCATTGACAAATGAAGGGGACCAACCCTCCCTCTTCATGGTGCTGAAAAGCCGGTCGAAATTCTGTATCTCAAAATAAGCGTCACCCCGGTAACGCTTCAGGGGATGATCTTTTGGGAACGAGTCAATAAGCTGTTTAAAAAGTTGAATTTTTTCAAGTTCAGAAACGGCATCCAGCGATCTTTTTTCGAACAGGGACAAATTGTCCTGGATCACTTCATTGCAAAAGGCGTGAAAAGTGTAAATATTTATTTTGTAAGCGTCGGGTCCAATAAATTGTTGGAGTCTTTTTCTCATCGCCACAACGCCGGCATCGGTGTAGGTCAGACAAAGTATATTTTGAGGATAAGCATCTGTTTCTAACAAGATTTTTCCGATTCGTGTCGCCAGGATCTGTGTCTTTCCTGTTCCGGGGCCGGCAATTACCATTACTGGTCCTTCGATGGCATCAACGGCCAATCGTTGTTTTTCATTGAGCCGATTATACTCTTCAGAAAATTTCGTTTCTAACCGCGCTTTGTTAAATGACATAGAATATTTGCTCTTGCCAATTGGGTGATGGCAGGCGGGCGTAATTTAAGCTAAAAATGTTAGTAAAGCGAGGAAGATAGTCACTAATTATTCAGACCTCGGTTAGCCTGGGATACGTGAAATATACTTTTCGATTTGCTTTATTTGGTCGACAATCTGCGGAGTCTTGGGTTTTAACGCTTTTGACCTGCGGAAAAAATCTTTGGCAGCACGAAATTCTCTCTTATTCATCATGATGCTGCACATTTGTAAATAAGCAGCCGCTTCATTTTCCTTGTCGGGTAAGCCTTTTCGAAGAGCCTGTCGAATATAACTCTCAGCTTGCCTCAGGTCGTTTTTTTGCATGGCCAGCATTCCCATTTGCAGCATGCTGGCGCCTTCTGCCTCCTTCATCGGCATGCCCAGGTCTAAACCTTTTTTCATCATTTTCTCGGCCCCTTCAAAATCCTGCTTCATCATGGCGACATTCCCTTTGAGAGTATAGTACACCGAGCGGATAGGTTTATATAGTAAGCCGGGAAATTTTATTGAACTCAAAACTTTTTCGGCACCTTCCACGTCACCAGCTTCAAGGTATTCCTGGATCAGTCGAAGCGGGCCAAAGAAAAAATGACCGACAATTAAGATCACGCCGACAAAGTATAAAGGAAAGGCCGGCCAGAAGGACGACACAAAATTTACGATGACACCGCCAAGAACCAGGACGATCCCAATATAAAGTCTGTACTTGATAAGCAAATTATACAAGTTCATGTGCTGTCAATTGAGTCCGAAGGGATTCGTTCGGAGGAGTGCAAAGATAGGAGGAATCTGAGTCCTGGGCTCTTTCTTTCAGACGACAATAAGGTAATCGCTAATCAGAATTTTTCCTGGTTTTTATAGCTATCATGAATAATCCAAATGTCAGAAACACAAGGCCCGTGTACAAAGTTAATTTTCCCGTCGAGGCGTTATTAAAGAAACTATCGAAAAATAAAATGACTGAGACAATTGTGAAAAACAACCCGACTACAAAATTTAGTTCACTCAATCTTTTGTACATAGTTGAAGTTAAAAGAAAATAACATTTAGTAAAATAGTGGCCAGCAACAATAATACGCCCAGGGTTACTGGATTAAGGTACCAATGACTTTTAGCAACGGGTTCCCTTTTTGTCAAGGAGTAAACGAGGCCCCTGAGTTCGTCTGCTGATCTTGGTTTCGTTGCCAAACTTACAAGGACAGTGACGGTAAAATTTGCGATCCATGAAATGCCAGCAACAATAAATGCCTGGCCCATACCACTTCGAATTTCCCACAACCCAGCAATC
>VBAU01000354.1:0-225 GCA_005883855.1 Bacteroidota bacterium | reverse complement strand
GCAGCCGTTCCTGCCAACAAGCCACAAAATGCACCATGCCCCGTAGCTCGTTTCCAGAACATTCCCAATAAAAATGTTGCAAACAACGGTCCATTGACAAAACTGAACACGAGCTGAAGAAAGTCATTAATATTATTGAAACTCTTCGCGATGTAGGCGGTGCAAATGGAAAACAGTATACCTGCGACCGTGACCATCTTTCCTACCATTAAGTAATGCCGGTCG
>VBAU01000353.1 GCA_005883855.1 Bacteroidota bacterium | reverse complement strand
GTTAATAATTTGCTTACGATTAATTCAAATGGAAAAGCGATCAAGTCTTGTGAACTTATTTCTGTGAGTGGTCAACTTGTGAAGCGTATCAATGTTACATCAGGCACTACTTATATTTCGGTAAGCAAAGAAAATCCGGGCATATACATTCTAAAGCTTTACGGAAATCATGATGAGGTGTTGGAAGTGAAAAAGATTACAGTGGTACATTAAAGTTGCACAACATTGTTGTTTGCAGCATCATGAACAATGGCCTCGTCGGCTTCCAGTTCGCGAAGCTGATCGCTGGTCAGTCGGCTTCCGTCATGACTCCATCCTGGCGGACCAAACGTGTAAAGAAGTTTTTGCTTCCAGCCAATGTCGTCACGGCGAAGGTCCTGGCAAATGCTGGCCCATTCATGGAGAACAATGGTTACGGGAGTTTCTTTTTCAATTGGCTTTGTAAGCCCATATTTTAAGGGTTGGTACTTCTCCGCGGAGAGCTCGGGTTGAAATGTTCCAAATAATTTATCCCAGATGATGAGAAACATACCCAAATTCATATCCAGGTATTTGGGATTAGATGCATGATGAACGCGGTGATGCGAAGGAGTTACCAGGATATGCTCAAGCCAACCCATCTTGTCGATGAATTCCGTATGTACAAAAATTCCCCAGATCTGGGTAGCCGAATAAATGAACACAATATCGAGTGGTCTAAAACCAAGAAGAGCCAGGGGAATAAAATAAATGAAACGGTATAACGGTTGAAACACGGAAGAACGAAATCCAACTGAGAAATTGAGCTGTGACGACGAATGATGCGTAACATGCACAGCCCAAAATAATCTTACTTCATGATCGAAGCGATGCAACCAGTAATAAAGAAAGTCTTCAAGTACCAGTAGCATGATCCAATAAACTACGGGATGGCTGAATGAAACAAACTGCCAATGGAAGAAATAATTCAACACCAACAGGTAACCGCTTCTAACCAGCAGATCAATAAAGGCATTCAAAAGCATAAGGTAGACATTAGCGGCGGTGTCTTTCCATGAGTAAACTCGTTTGTGATGGTAATTACTTAACAAAACCTCCACTCCAATAATGACGAGGTATAAAGGAGTGGAGACCAGGATCAGCAGTTGTTCATATATGGCTTCCATATATTGAGGTAAAAATAAAACTCACTCCTGAATTGTTCAGTACCTTGCCCGAGTTTTCATTTGTTAAATTTAATGGCAAACCACACAGACGACAACCCGGTACCAGACGGGTGGGAAAAAAGATCGGCCGACCGGCAGAAAGTATATAGGCACTTCCTGCAAAGAGCTGACAAAAATAAAGTGCTGGAGAAATTGCCCAGCCTCCATGACGAGGCCTTTTCAAAAATCGATTGCCTGCAGTGCGCCAACTGCTGCAAAAATTACTCGCCGCGGTTTAAGACGCCGGATATTAAACGCATTAGTAAACATTTGAAGATGCGGGAGAGTGATTTTATTGAGAAATATCTGAGAGTAGATGACGATGGAGATTTTGTAGTTAGATCAAAGCCGTGTCCATTCCTTGGCCAGGATAATTTTTGCTCCATTTATGAAGAACGCCCTTCCGATTGTCATCGTTTTCCATACACGGATGAAGATGTTTTTATTAAACGTCCACAACTCACGCAAAAGAATTCTACGTTTTGCCCGGCCGTGTATTATGTGCTGGAAAAATTAGTTTCGACTAAGTAGGAATACTGTTAAGATTTTCCGTAACTTCTCTTTCCACAAAACGGAGTTTTATGCAGAAATATGTTATCGAAAGAGAAATATCTGGAGCCGGTAAAATGACACCAGAGGAACTGAGAATGATTTCACAAAAGTCTTGCGCTGCGTTGGAAAAATTAGGACAAGGGATTCAATGGGTTGAAAGTTTTGTTACGGAGAACAAGGTTTATTGCGTTTACTACGCGAAGGACAAGGAGATCATAAAGGCTCATGCTCAATGCGGAGGTTTTCCTGTAAACCGTATCGAAAAGGTCATTACCATGATCAATCCTGTGACTGCAAATGAACCCGAACAAGTCAGTACTTTGATCAACCCGGTCACTACCAATTAAATCCCACCGGTACTAGTTAAACTATTTTCCAGTTAACTCCTCGTAAGCCGCTGTCAAAGGCCGTTGTATACCATCGCCCTTCCATTCGGTGTCGAATGGAAAAGCGGTTGTTTTTAGCACCTCGTCTTTTGTTTTGCCCGCTTTGATCTCTCCATCGACAAAATTCAATACTTTTCCGAGATACTCACCGAATGCCTTGAGATCGTCTTTTGTCCCGGTTACTTCATAGCCGTCGGCAGCATGACCATAAATAAATATAGTGTCATTACCGAAATGACCAGTAGCCTGGTCGAGCACCGTGATCCAATTTTTCATGCTCGCTCCTGCACTTCTGTCTACAAACGGATGGCGACGATTGAACATCAGGTCGCCCATGTGTACAATATTGGCATGTTCAAAATGAATAATAGCATCCCCATCAGTGTGTCCGGTTCCGTGATAGTGAAGGCAAATTTTTTCTTTCCCGATTTTCTCACACCAACTCTCGGTAAAGGTTCGGTCAGGATACAGTTGTTTGTCTTCAATTTTTTGCTGTACAGCGACGTTCTTTTGATTCTTCAGCGAGTTTTCATGAGCCAACACATTCTCAACTATGCCCTTGAACGAAATGTTGCCGGCCGTATGATCCTGGTGATGGTGTGTGTTGATGAGAAGCTTGAACGGTTTATCACTTCTTTTCTTGAGCTCGTCAATCAAATGTTTGGATTGATCGGGAAATTCAGAATCTACTACCACAATTCCTTTTTTAGACAAATAAAATGCAATGGTGCCACCGCGTTCGGTAAAGACACCAATGTCACCGCGGAGCATTTGTATTTTCCAGGGGTCGTCGAACATGGCACCAAAGATTTTTTGTTGAGCGATGGTTAAGGCTCCAAGGGTAAGAGCAGATGAATGCAGAAAATACCGACGGTTCATAAATGAGGTTTTGATTTGTGGGAGATCAATACTCTAATTTACGTAAAGTGGGAGCTTTTAGCCATGTAGTAATTACCACCAGCAAGGTCATACAACCCCCAAATACTACCGAAGGCACGTTGCCCAAGAGATGAGCAGCAAGACCACTTTCAAACTGCCCCAGTTCGTTACTGGAATTGATAAACATGCCGTTCACGCTCAGCACTCTGCCGCGCATATGGTCGGGAGTTTTCAGTTGCATGATCGTTCCTCTTATCACCACACTCACGCCATCGAGCATCCCGCTAGTCATCAATGCCAAAAACGAAATGATATAAATTTGCGACAGGCCAAACATAATAATGCAGGCGCCAAAACCTGCTACTGCAAACATCAAAGTTCTTCCCTGGTTTTTTTGCAAGGGATAAATGGTCAACAACACGACGATACAAATAGAACCGATGTCCGATGCAGCATTCAGCCA
>VBAU01000352.1 GCA_005883855.1 Bacteroidota bacterium | reverse complement strand
GGATACATCTCCATAACTTTGACAAATCAAAGAGACACGTTGACGTCAAATATTTGAAGATTTGAGGTGACCTGGGGATGCAAGAAGACATGTACCAATAAAAATGTGTTTTTACACGAATCCACGCGTTTCGAAGGTTTGGGGGAATCTATTTTTGAAATAAACTTCCTTTGTTTCAACAATAGACCAATAAAAGCCTGTAATCCACGTTCCTTTGTTAGAGATGCAGTAATAAGAGGGCGGATACCTCCCACATGCGACGATTAACCACTTCCTTGACAATGCCGCCCAAGAGAAAGCTCATCTCCAAGTCCAAGATCCATTCTTCGAGCCCCATGGCGCGTTTTTTGCCTAGTTCATCGTCATCGTCGTCGGCACCACCACCGCCGACATCATCATCATTCGATTTGACGGGTTCACCACCTCCTACTACCCCCCCTACTACTTCAACATCAAGAAGCCAGAAAGGTGGTAGGACGTCGTACATCTGGGACCACGGGGAAGAGTGTGTTCGCGATGGAGAGACTCGATGGCAATGTAACTATTGCTTGTGTAATTATGTCGGTAGCGCAACTAGTACTCAACGATCCCACCTCGACACCGTTCACGGAATACCTGATCCAAAGGCGACAAAGGATCCTAAACAATCAACTCTCCACAATTACAAGAGACCACCAATTCGCATTGATATCCTTCGTAAACTCATCGTTGAATGGATCGTAGATCGTCATCACACGTTCAATGAGATGGAATCTGAAGCCCTTCGCAAGATATTCGAATATCTAGACCCAAGATCAACAAATGCGCTCATGTCAAAGAAGACTACCAGGTCAGATGTCAACAAATACTTCGAAACCGCCAAAGTAGCTGTCAAAGAACGTCTCTCACTTGCTCGATCTCGAATCCACATCTCATATGATCTCTGGACATCTCCAAACCACAAAGCAATGATCGCAATTGTTGCCCACTGGATGTCTGAGGACTACGAAGTTAAAACAGCATTGTTGGCAATAAGAGAAGTCCATGGGGAACATACCGGAGAGAATATCGCCAATGTGGTGTATCCAGTGTTGAAAGAGTACAATATCCACGACAGATTCGGATATTTCGTCGGCGACAACGCTACAAACAACGACACATCTGTTGAGTGGCTAGATCAGCTTTTGCGCGACGAGGGATACGACGGATTCGAGCCTGATCGACGATGACTCCGTTGTTTTGCCCACGAGATGCAAATCGCCATTAAAGGACTGTTATTTGGGCCCAATGTTAAGGAATTGGAGGAATATCCTGCAACGATGGGTATAACAGATGAAGAGAAACGTGAATATGCGAAGAGGAAGTGGAGATCGTTTGGGGCTGTGGGGAAGTTGCATAACGTCGTCAAATACATCCGTGGAAGTCCTCAACGACGAGAGGGATACTCTATTATCAGTGAAGAACTACAAAGAACAGCACAGAAGAAGTTGAAGGTACCTGTAATGGACAACGACACTCGATGGGGCAGTGTAATGGATATGGTCGAATATGCCCTCGAAAATCGAATCCATCTGGAGATGTATTGTCGAGATATCGATGAACTTGAAGAAGATCGATTGACAGAGCAGGACTGGATCGATTTGAACGCGGTAAATATCATTAACTTGATCTGACATTGTGATAGGTTACCATGCTACTCCAACCATTTCGTTTGTTGACGAAAATGGGTCAGGAGAAGAATACACCCCTGGGATCGGTCGGATCGGTCCTCTGGGGATTCGACATGCTTCTACAAGTATTAGAGGATACAAGGGCGAAGTATCATATCGAGAAACCAGACAAGAAGAATAAAAACCAGAAACTAAGTCACCTAGCAACTTGTATCGACCACGCGCATGGACTGTTCTCGAAGTACTACGAGTTAACAGACAAGACGGAGGCATACATAGTTGCAATGGTACTCGATCCACGCCAGCAATACTTTTATTTATACACCCATTGGAACAAAGAACATCATAATGGAGTGAAGAAGAAGACCCAGGCTTTGTACAAAGAATTTCGTGTTGACGAAGATGCTGGCACATCTTCGTCAACAGATTCTCAACGAAGCCCCAAGAAAAGGAAGGTAGATGACTTTGACATTAATGCGTTTCGATTTGGAAGGAGTGAGGTTGTGCAGGATGAATTGGAACGATATTTAAACACGCCAAAGCTGGTTCTGCAGTCTGAAGAAGCGAACTCGTCTTTCGATGTCATAGCATGGTGGAGAGCTAACGAAATAGTGTATCCAACTCTGGCACGCATGGCATTTGAGTTATTCTCTATTCCTTCAATGTCAGCTGAAGTGGAGAGAGTATTCAGCAGGTACTACCTTGAAAATCATGAACTGACGAGACTAGCGCCAAGTTGACATTAAGAGACCGTCGAAATCGGTGGAGTGTTTGCATAACTGGTTGTTGTCAGGACTCATCGATGGAGTACTTAGTGAAATGAATGTGTCTGAAGCGATGGATTTGGACACGGAGAAGTGAAGTGAAGATTTTTCAGGGGTTGATGACGTGGCGACATATAAAGCGTGATTTTGTTTGTGATTTCGATGATTTCGATGATTTGAGTATCGTAGTGTCTTCTATAGGAATCAATAACATTAAAAAGAGATGGATTACCATTGATTTCGATGAACTTTGAGGTGAAATCGTTGATTGAAAAAAAAGTGAATCTTGGTCACCTCGACCATGACGGAGGATGGTGATGTGCCAGGTGTTGCAGTTTCAAAGACGAACTGACCAATCAGAGCGCGAGAAAGTATATTTGTGGCTGAAAATCACGAATATGATTGGTCACCATGACAGTTAACTAAGCGATTTCCTGATTGGGAAATCGACGTCAAATATTTGAAGCTTTGACCTCAAAGCTTTATAGAAAAGCATATATCTTTAAAGTAGG
>VBAU01000351.1 GCA_005883855.1 Bacteroidota bacterium | reverse complement strand
GCATCCAATGGGTGGTTATGAAATGCTGGTACGTGGCGAGATCATGAGAGGGAAATTCAGAAATAGCTTTTCAACCCCCGAGGCATTTAAGCCGAATAAAATCGAAACAGTAAAATTTGATCTGCCTGATGTGGCCCACACCTTCAAAAAGGGACATCGGGTGATGATACAAATTCAAAGCAGTTGGTTTCCGCTGGCCGATCGCAATCCGCAAAAATTTATGAATATTTATGAGGCTAATGAAAACGATTTTCAAAAGGCCTCGGTCCGCGTTTACCACGACGCCGCAAACGCTTCAAATATTATTTTACCCGTTCTCAAATGATTGTTATATGAAACCAATACTATTATCTGCTGCTATTTTGCTTGTTGTTTCCACACATGGTCAGGTAAGCCTCATTCCGCAACCTGTTTCTGTAAAGCAACCGAAAACTGCTGCAAAGTTTAGTCTCAGTCCATCCACTGTTATCGTTTTAGAAGGTAGCAACCTGGACAATGTGGCCACCTTTTTAAATGATTATCTCGACCAGGTGTATCATATCAAATTGAACGTGGCCACGACTTCACATAGCAATAATGCCATTCACCTAAATTTCGAACGTATGGACAAGGCTGTGCCAGGTGCTTATCGAATGACTGTTGACAACAAGGGCGTTTACATTGCAGGCGACAATGAAACAGGAGTGTTCTACGGGATGCAAACATTGATTCAACTGCTTCCAGTTCAAATTACCAATGCCAAATTGCAAATTCCTTTCGTTAGCATCACGGATTATCCTCGTTTCGCCTACCGCGGGATGCACCTGGACTGCGGTCGCCACTTCTTCCCGGTTTCTTTTGTAAAAAAATATATTGACTACATCGCTTTGCATAAAATGAATTACTTCCATTGGCACCTTACCGAGGACCAGGGATGGAGAATTGAAATAAAAAAGTATCCAAAACTTACCGAAGTGAGCGCCTGGAGAAATGGAACCATTATCGGTCGTTACCCCGGCACGGGGAATGATGGAATACACTATGGAGGTTTTTATACGCAAGATGAGATCAAGGACGTGGTTGACTACGCGGCTAAAAGATACATAACCGTGATTCCTGAAATCGAAATGCCAGGACACTCCAGTGCTGCGATTGCCGCATACCCGTATCTAAGTTGCTTCCCCAACGAACCAACCAAACATCCACCGCAATGTGCATGGAGTGGCGACTCAACAGGCAAACAAGTTCAGCAAACCTGGGGCGTATTTGAAGACGTGTTTTGCGCGGGAAAGGATTCAACATTTGACTTCCTGGAAAATGTCCTGGATGAAGTGATGGCTTTGTTCCCATCAAAATACATTCACATCGGCGGTGATGAATGTCCAAAAACCCATTGGCAGCGTTGCCCATATTGCCAGAAAAGAATTAATGATGAACACTTAAAAGATGCGCATGAACTGCAGAGTTATTTTGTTCAGCGCATCGAGAAATATTTAAACAGCAAAGGGCGAACATTGATCGGGTGGGATGAAATATTGGAAGGTGGTCTGGCGCCAAACGCAATGGTGATGAGTTGGCGAGGAGAGGATGGCGGCATTGCTGCAGCGCATGAGAAACATAATGTGATCATGACTCCGGGGAATTGGGTTTATCTAAATTATTCGCAAACGCGGAACGAAGATTCGGTAACAATCGGCGGTTATTTGCCTCTTGAAAAAGTCTATAGCTATGAACCTGTCCCGGCAGCATTGAGCGCAGATGAGAAAAAATATATCCTGGGTGCACAAGGCAATCTTTGGACGGAATATATCGGCAATGAAAAGATTGCCGAGTATATGCTGTTTCCTCGTATGACTGCATTGAGTGAGGTATTGTGGAGCAAGAAAAAAGATTCAGCCGGTTTTGCGAAAAGATTGATGACGCAGGTGAAACGTTACCAACTGTGGAACACAAATTACAGCAAGGCATCTTTGAATTTAGCAGGGCTGGCTCCATCTGGATCGATGATGCTCGTGAAACGTGAAACGTCAAAAGTGAAAACTGTACCTCACGCGGGGCGGTGAGGTTGATGTCAATTGCGTCTGGCCGCTCCATCGGCCTGACGCCCTATACAGCATGCATTTTGAACCCGACCATATTTACCACGTGTACAACCGTGGGAACAATAAAATTCCAATCTTTTTTTCCTCCAAAAATTATTTGTACCTGCTGGACAAAGTACGCAACGAATGGCTGGCGTTCTGTGATATTTTCAGCTATTGCCTGATGCCAAATCATTTTCATTTTATATTGCAGGCCAATAAGGATGGCTGTCAACACATAACACTGAAGGAAAAATCCACCCATTTGCAAAACCTTTCAAAGGGGATCGGTAAATCGCTCAGCTCATACACGCAGGCAATCAATATTCAAAACAATACGACAGGGAACCTTTTCCAGAAAAAGACTAAAGCAAAGTGCCTTTCAGAACAACCCGTGGCGGCGTCTCCTTTTAGCACCATGGATTACCTTACAAATTGTTTTTTTTACATTCACAATAACCCACTGGTGGCAAATCTCGTTTCCGATTTGAGGCAGTGGCCCTTTTCATCATGGCCGGATTACTACGGCTTTAGAAATGGCTCATTGTGCAACATAAAGAAAGCAAAGCAACTTCTTGGCCTTAGTGAGAAGGATTTTAAAGCGACCATGTATCAAGCACCAGATGGAAACATAATTTCATCACTTTGGTGAGAAGCGTCGGGCCGCCCAAAGCGGCCGGACGCTTCCGCTGAAATCTTTATCTTTATCGCTAAATTTTTTCGATGCCAAAACCAATTGAAACATTTGACCTTGCTGATAGTTTTGAAAAAATACCTGTAAAAATATTTGAAGACCTGTACCAAGGCTCTTTGTATGCCGCTAAAACAATCGCTAACCTCATCCGTGAAAGACAGTCGGATGACGAGAATGTGGTGTTGGGCCTTGCCACTGGTTCTACTCCAAAAACCTTGTACGCAGAATTGGTGCGCATGCATAAAGAAGACGGACTAAGCTTTAAAAATGTAATCACTTTCAATCTTGATGAATATTACCCGATTGATCACGATGCATTGCAGAGCTACAATTGTTATATGCAGCGTCATTTGTTTGATCACATCGATATAGATCCCAACAATGTTCATATCCCCAACGGTGAGCTGCCAAAAGAAAAAGTAAAACAACATTGCACCGAGTATGAGCTCTGCAAGTGCTGGGTATTGGGAACAATG
The DNA here is from genome assembly GCA_005883855.1 of Bacteroidota bacterium. GTDB lineage: Bacteria > Bacteroidota > Bacteroidia > Chitinophagales > Chitinophagaceae > VBAU01. The sequence goes on along the minus strand of VBAU01000351.1, from coordinate 606 downwards.
GTCACATCGGTTTCAATGAGCCAGGCTCGAGTATTTATTCAAGAACGAGATTAATCACACTGGAAAATTCAACGCGGTTGGCTAACTCGTACGAGTTTGCTAATATTTCCGAGGTGCCGCGCATGGCGTTGACAATGGGCATCAGCACCATCATGAAGGCCAAGCAGGTTATTTTACATGCGTGGGGTCCCGCCAAGGCGCCGGTGGTACAAAAAGCAGTCGAGGGAGCGGTGACTGAACAGGTGCCCGCGAGTTTGCTGCAACAACATGCTGATTGCACTTTCGTTGTTGACAAAGCAGCAGCTGCCGAACTAACGCGAAACAAATCCCCCTGGTTAACGGGCGACATTGACTGGACACCCAGTATGATAAAAAAAGCGGTTGTGAACATGGCCTTAAAGGCAAACAAACCTGTGCTGTCTTTAACCAATAACGATTACAATGAATACGGTCTCGGTGATCTGCTTGTTGAAAAAGGTGATGCGTATGAGATCAACTTGCAAGTATATTACATGTTGCGCGATACAATTACTGGCTGGCCGGGTGGTAAACCAAATGCGGTTATCCCAGCGCACCCTGAACGATCGGAACCCTATCCCAAAAAAG
>VBAU01000350.1 GCA_005883855.1 Bacteroidota bacterium | reverse complement strand
TTTGATCTATAACTGCTACTAACTACAAAATTATTTCTCTGACCTAATTATCGTCGTGAAAAGCAAGAGAAGCTTTCTGTTTTTTTCTTCCAAAGTAAAAGCCCGATGTAAAAACATCAGGCTATCCTATTATATGTATCCGACTAAATGAATAATTTTCAAAAAGCCCAGCATTGAAATACCAGGCTTGTATTTTCTTTAAACTTGACTTAGTATTGAATTAGAACGATAAAAATGATCAAAGTTTAATACTCCTCTACCATTAAATCACCTGTTGAATTGGTTGGCATACCTTAATGGGAAAGTAAGTTTAACTGTTTACGCCTGCATTATCTGAAGAAAAAAGAAATCGGGTTATTGAATTAGCTATTCAAACAATTAAAGAACATGGCATAGCTTTCATTGGTCAAATTTGTGATGACAATAAGACCGAAATTTGAGAAGTAGTCAATACTAAAAACGCAGAAAGGATTGCCCGCTGGCAGACTGTAATCTCTGGATCCAAGGTTCGATCTCCTGCGGGGTCACTCACGCTCCGAGCTTTTAGCCGCGAGCTATGAGCTTATAGTTTTTTTTTCAGGCCATGCGTTGATTTTCGACGATTAACGATTTATCACTGAGTTCCCAAAACCAGCCTGTCGGCGGCGGGCTCTTATCCTAACGCTTATGATGAAATCTTCGCTTGATTTGTCCTTTTTATTTTCAATGAAGCTTTGAAGCTAGACCTTCGTCATAATTTTGCTGAATTCGCAATCACATTAAAATTACATATTGACAGAAGTAAGCTTGAAAGAAAGATTTTCAGCGCTCGGAAATCTTCCAAGGTTTTTTAGATTGGTTTGGAACACCAGTCCTCTCATCACAATGATCAATGCCATTTTGCGCATTGTACGATCTGCCATTCCTGTGGCAATTTTGTATGTTGGTAAGCTTATCATCGACCAGGTTGTACAAATGAGCCATAGTTCAAACGCTGATTTTAATTATCTCTGGGAATTGGTGGCTATAGAATTTGGTCTGGCAATTCTTTCAGATGGACTAAGCAGGGCAACCACTTTGGTTGACAGTTTACTCGGGGATTTGTTTTCAAATTATACCTCCATTCAAATCATGCAACATGCAGCCATTTTAGATCTTGATCAATTCGAGGATTCCATTTTTTACGACAAATTGGAAAGAGCCAGGCAACAAACAATAGGGCGCACCATTTTACTTTCACAGGTTTTAAGCCAGGTACAGGATTTAATTACGATGGGCTTCCTGGCAGCGGGCCTGATCATTTATTATCCATGGTTAATCTTACTTCTTTTTATTGCCGTCCTCCCGGCTTTTATGGGAGAATCTTATTTCAATGATAAGACGTATTCGCTGAGCCGCAGGCAAACCCCCGAACGCAGGGAGCTGGATTATTTACGATACATAGGCGCGAGCGATGAGACGGCTAAGGAAGTGAAAATATTTGATCTTTCAGGATTTTTAATTGACCGGTTTCGCAGGTTATCCGGTAAATTTTACATGGATAATAAACAACTTGCAATAAAAAGATCATTGTGGGGAACATTGTTTTCAGTAGTTGGCAGCCTTGGGTATTACGGAGCCTATATTATTATTATTTTAAAAGCTGTCAGGGGGGATCTATCAATTGGTACACTCACATTTCTCGCAGGTTCGTTCCGGCAGCTCAGAAGTTTGCTGGAAGGCATTCTCTCACGTTTTACCACCGTATCACAAGGTGCTATTTATTTAAAAGACTTCTTTGATTTCTTTGACATCCAACCCAAAATTAAACTCTCGTCAAATGCAAGGGCCTTTCCGAATCCCATCCAGAAAGGATTTACCTTCGAAAATGTCGGCTTTAAATATGTCAACTCGGAATATTGGGCAAATCGTCATTTAAATTTTATTCTTCATGCAGGCGAAAAACTGGCTCTAGTAGGAGAAAATGGTGCAGGTAAAACAACGCTTGTAAAATTATTAGCCCGGCTTTATGATCCTACAGAAGGACGTATTTTATTGGATGGATATGATCTGCGCGAATATGACCTAGCGGAACTTAGAAAACAGGTAGGCGTTATTTTTCAGGATTATCTCCGGTATCAAATGACAGTTTCTCAAAATATAGCTATTGGAGATATTGCTGAAAAGGAAAATAAAGAATTGATCATTCATTCTGCCAAGCAAAGCCTCGCTGATCCTCTGATTCAAAAACTTCCGGGCAAATATGAGCAACCCCTCGGAAAGCGATTTAACCAGGGAGTTGAACTTTCAGGAGGTGAATGGCAAAAGATTGCACTTGCAAGAGCTTACATGAAAGATGCACAATTATTCATTCTTGATGAGCCGACCTCCGCTTTGGATGCAAGGTCGGAATATGAAGTATTTCAACGATTTTCGGAATTGACACGAGGAAAAACTGCTGTGCTTATTTCACACCGGTTTTCAACAGTTCGTATGGCAGATAGAATTCTGGTGCTGGACAAAGGAGAAATTTTAGAAGAAGGAAGTCATGAGGAATTACTTGACAAAAAAAATCGCTATGCGGAACTTTTTAATCTCCAGGCAATGGGTTATCAATAACCAACCGCTTATGACGTAATTAGTTTAAGAAATTCATTTTTAAATATCAAAGTAACCAGCTCCTGTCCCTAATAGAATGAGCGGAACGCTCATTTTCTAATAAATAAATGTTTCCGAGCATGAAAAATTTAAAACGCCATTCAAGGCAACTGATCAGCACTTTTCTGATGGCATTGATCTTCGAATCGACACCATGCAAAGCCCAACACCCGAATGCATCATTGCTTGCACTTTCAAAGGCGGATCATACCCTCGCAATTGTTGATCCCACTACGTTGAAGGTTACTGCACGCATCCCGGTAGGAGAGGATCCCCACGAGGTTATTGCATCTTCCGATGGCAAGACCGCGTACGTTACCATTTACGGTGGCGGCGCTTTTCATGAAATTAACGTGCTCGATCTTGTTGCCCAAAAGCCGTTGACCACAATCGATACCCGACCGCTCTACGGTCCTCACGGTATCACTTTTGTCAATGGAAAGGTGTGGTTTAGCGCTGAAGGCTCCAAGAGCGTAGGTCGCTATGATCCATTAACTGGAAAACTGGATTGGAGCATGGGAACCGGCCAGGATAGAACGCACATGATCTATGTGACGAATGATGCAAAAAGGATTTACGCGACGAACGTCTCGTCCGGCACCGTCAGCATCCTAGTAGACACCCTAATTCCACCTCTAGGAAATGCTCCCCGGCCCCGTGAAGATTGGAATCAAACCGTTGTTCCCACAGCAAGAGGTTCGGAAGGCTTTGATGTCTCACCCGACGGCAAAGAATTATGGACGGCATCGGCAGAAAATGGCGTGATCACCATTGTTGCCCCGGCAGCTAAAAAGGTTATCGGGACCATTGACGCTAAGGTTAACGGCGCAAACCGCCTGATATTTAGTCCCAACGGTAACCTGGTCTTCATTTCGAGTTTAGGCTCTGGAGATCTAACTATATATGATGCAAAAACGAGAACGCTGATTAAAAAATTGCCGATTGGTCACGGCGCCGCTGGCATTCTGATGGATCCGAATGGTTCACGAGCATTCGTAGCGTGTTCCCCAGATAATTATGTCGCGGTCATAGATCTTAAAACTTTGGAAGTTACTTCACACATTGATGTGGGTAAAGTACCAGATGGACTGGCGTGGGCAGTGCGGAAAGAGTAGGCACTCTGTTTGAATGATGAATGTCGAACAAGGAACGCTGAATGTCGAAGGAATCTTGCCTACTTCGACATTCGACATTCGATATTCCTTGTTCGATATTCTTAAA
>VBAU01000349.1 GCA_005883855.1 Bacteroidota bacterium | reverse complement strand
TTCCTGGCCGTCTCGATTGTTAATCGCGCTTCATGCATCCGATTTGCAATTGGCTTATGTATGACGACATGTTTACCCTTTTTCATCGCTGCTATCGAAATATATCCGTGCAGGTGATCAGGGGTCATGATCTTCACTGCAACAATACCTTTTTCTTTTTCGAGTAATTCACGGAAATCGCTGTACGCGGTGCAGCCCTTATAATTGGAATTATTTTGTTTGCTGTAATATTTTTCTACCAATTCTTTGCCGATATCTCTGCCACCAGGTATTCCTGCAAGTGCCGAACCCCAATCAGGCTCATTGATCACCTTGCGAATGTCATCGCGAATTTCATTTGGCGACCAGTCAATATAGTTTGTGCTCATTTTATTTGGATCACAAACCGAAACGATTTGCAACTCAGGGTTCGTGATCAGAGCACACATTTCCCGGAGGCCCTGCGTGCCACAACCGATATATGCCAGGTTAATCTTATCACTAGGAGCAATATAGCCATGACCGCCTAAGACACTTCGCGGCAAAATGGTAAATCCTATCGACGCGGCAGCCGCTGTACCAATAAATTCACGACGCCGGATTTTTTTGGAAGGTTTCATAAAGCAAGTTTTAGTTGAAGGGAGAAAATGATGAACAAAACGCAGGTAAAATTTACTAATAATGTCTCAATTACATTCAAAGTAATAAATATTACTTTTCCAGGGTGTTTCGGGGTATGGGATGTAGAATAGTGCAAACACAAGTCATAAAAAAAGTGTTTGTGGCTTTGCTAAAAAGACCCTTTTTATCCAAAATCTTCTTTGAAGAATTTTTCCGCAGTCACTTATGTTATAAATATTATTATTATTGGGGGATATTCAGAACATTTCTAAGGCAACTCCGGTATGGTTATAGGACATGGAATGATCGCTAAAAGATTTGAAGTCTATCAAAACGATGACCGCTTCGTAATTTTTGCTTCAGGTGTGTCAAACTCCAAGAACAGGATTGACGCCCCATACAAACGCGAAATACAATTACTAGAGCAGACGATAAAAGAGCATAAAGAAAAAATTTTCGTTTATTTCAGCACATGCAGCCTATATGATCCGGAAGAAAAACATTCGGCATACATTACTCATAAGAAACAAATCGAAGAGATCATTCAATCGAATTCAAAACGATTTTCGATTTTCCGGGTGTCAAACCTTGTCGGCAGATCCGATAACCCTAACACGGTTCTGAATTTTTTCGTCTACCATATACGCAATCAAATCAATTTTGACCTTTGGAGTAAAGCGTCACGTAACCTGGTGGACATAGACGATATGTACAAAATTGTGGACAATATTTTGCAGGGCGGAATTTATGCTAACGGCATAATAAACATAGCAAACCCTTCGAGCTACAAGGTGACTGAAATAGTAGCGGCGATCGAAAACAGGTGGCAAATACAAGCGAACTATATTCCAATCCCCAAGGGATCGACATTTGACATTGACATCTCCGGTATTTCACCGATAATTAAAAAACTGGAAATTCATTTTGATGACAATTACCTGGTTAACCTTCTTGAAAAATATTATTAGAATAAATGACCTACAGAGCTGCGGTAATAAAGAAAAACATTGAACTGGCATTGATGTTTCCGTTTGTCGCCTTGGGCAAGCTGGCAGGAAGGCTGTTTCCCATAAAAACTAAACATCGTGTTTTTCTATTCTTTCCGTCAGCTGATATCGGAGGGTCCGTCAAAGTGAACATTGACATTACTAATTGTATCAGGGATCGACAACCATTAATTATTTTTTCCAAGAAGCCAAAGAATAATCAATTCAAAGCCCTTTTTGAAAGCAAAGGGGTGCGCATAATTGATCTGCACAAATACATTGACAATAAGCTGTACCACTTCGTAAATTTTTTTTTCCGCGGCGTCCTTTCGGCATGGATAAATAAGCAAGAGCGGCCCGTGATATTTGGCGGGGAAAGCCTTTTCTTCTATAAAATGCTTCCCCATGTAAAAAGAACGACAAAAAAAATAGAACTATGCCATCTCAACACCTGGATCGATTTCTCCCAGGCGTTTGCAAAATATATAGACATCAGGATTTTCAGCACGCCTAAAATTAAAAGGGATGTGGAAAATCAGTATCGAATCAACCACCTGCCTCAATCGCTCTTTGATAAATTGTTATTCATTGACAATAAAGTTGACATTCCTCCCTACCAGGAAGTAACGAACGGTGTTCTCCAGGTGATTTATGTAGGACGCGGAGCCCCTCAAAAGCGCGTGCATTTAATCGCAGAAATTGCGCGAAAAATGCACGAGTCAGGCCACCCGGTTCACTTTTCATTTGTGGGAGATGTGGAAAACATAATACCCGAAGAAGTAAAACAATATTGCACTCTTTATGGCAATATAAAGGATGAAGACCGATTGCATAAATTGTACACGAATTCCGACGTTCTGTTGCTCACGTCTGCATATGAGGGACTGCCTATTGTTGTTATGGATATGATGGCTCGCGGAAAGGTTGTGGTTTCCACGGCCGTCGATGGAATTCCGGACTACATTAACCACGGAAAGAACGGCCTGCTGATTAAAGAAACTGACGAAAGTAAAATTGTTCAGCGAGGAGTCGAATTACTCAAACAGTTAATCCAGTCTCCAGCGTTAAGAAAACAAATCGGTCTCGAAAGTTATCATTATGCTGTTAATCATTTTAGTGGCAAAACTTTCTGTGAAACCTATAGAAAAATTTTACTTGATTGATGATCGATTTTTTAGATAAGATAAACCCATGCAAAGTTTTGATGTCACTCCCCAACTAAGAAAACCATGGGGAGTCTTTCTTAGATCTCCTAACATTCGGAGAATAGCCGGCGGCCAGTCTTCATTCACATATCCAAGTAAGTCTTTTTCGGTTTTAATATTCATATTCCGGAACAATCTCCACCATGCATCATATATCTGCATATTTTTTAACGGACTCGCGCCATATTTTTCTAGAAGAACCCAAGCTTCAGGTAACTCAACTCCAGGATCGTTGATGCTGGATTGAGTAATTTGTGACGCACTCATTCCCACGTTAATTAATGATCGATTGATATAAGCGAGTTTTTTTTCCTGTTTAAGC
>VBAU01000362.1:4227-4533 GCA_005883855.1 Bacteroidota bacterium | reverse complement strand
TACACCTTTTACACGCAGCAGTGCGTTCTTAATAAAAATGTTCGTGTAATTGTCCAAGAAAGTTATAGCATGTGTACCATTGGGAGAAAAAATGGCGACAAGCATCAGGATACTTGGATTGCGTTTCCGAGTCACAATTCCCAAATTTCTTACATCAACCGGTAACGCGGGTGTCGCAATGCCGACGCGGTTTTGAACATCGAGTGCCCCCGAAGTAACGTCGGCCCCTACATTATATGTGACAGTGATCGTGCTTTGCCCGCTTGATGTACTGTTGCTTTGCATGTAGGCCATTCCCGGTGTTCC
>VBAU01000362.1:0-4182 GCA_005883855.1 Bacteroidota bacterium | reverse complement strand
GGTCTGTGCGTCCGCTCCATTGTATGTCGTCGAAATATTTACGGTGGGAGGGGAAATCTCAGGATACTGACTCACTGGAAGATTGGTGATTGAAAGTACCCCAAGCATCAATATTACTATCGATATAACAATCGCTGTAACGGGACGTCGGATAAAAGTATCGGCGATCATTGCTGTTTGTTCCTTACTGATTGCGAATTGCTGGCAGGCGGTGTTATTTTCACCCTTGTGCTGTCCCTGAGTTTTTGAAAACCTTCTGTTACAACCTTATCTCCCTCACTTAATCCATCCTTTACAATTACTCTGTCGTTGATCCTTGTCCCCAGTGAAATTTTACGTTGACTGGATCTGTCGCTGTCGTCCACCACGAATACAAAATATTCACCCATCTGCTCCGTTACTGCTTTGTAAGGAATGATCAATGATAAACTGTCCGCATTGTTATTTTTCACACGCACACTGACATCCATGCCGACCTTTAAAATATTTCCCGGATTGGGAAATACCAGTCTTGTCTTAATTGTTCCCGTTTGTGGATCGACGGCCCGGTCAATGAGGTAAACCTGTCCTGTCTGGCGATAAAGAGAATTGTCAGGCAAATGTTGAATCCCTTGCAAAAGAATTTTTTTGCAGCTGCGAAAACCTTGCAATTTCTTTTTGATCAACCTGTACGTCCACCGCGATCGGCTCATCTGATGAAATTGTGTTTAACAAAGTTTGGTTGGCCGTTACAAGCGCTCCTTTTTTTACAAGCGATATCCCAATTGTTCCAGTGAAGGGAGCGTCAATGAATGAATATTTTACCGTGGCCTCTATGTTGCGGACATTGGATTCCGCAGCTTTAACCTGCATCTTGGCGCCTTGTAAGTCATCTATGGCATGATCATAGACCTGCTTGGCTATTGCATCCTGTCGTAGCAAGTCGGCATAGCGGTCTGCGTCCTGCTGAGCTTTTGCCAAATTGGCCTTCGACACATTCAAATTCGCGATCGCCTGGTCAAGATTTGCCTGGTATTGCTGCCTGTCAATGTCGTACAGTCGCTGGCCCGCGCGAATGCGCTGACCATCTTTAAAAAAGATTCCCGTGATATATCCGGTAACCTGCGCACGCAAGTCCACCTGGTTTAACGCGGCGACGGTTGCGGGATATTCATCATAATAAATCGCTTTTTGCTTCTCGACTTGTTCGATGCTAACGGCTGCGGGTGGCGGAGCCTTCGTTTGTGTTTCTTTGTTTCGTGCCCCACATGAGCAGATTATTAATGAGACAATTATTGTTGGAGGGCGTATGATCATCTCGTCGTCGTTTTTATCAATATTGATCGTTCAGCTCGATTCTTTCTATATAACCCTTAACAACCAGCGATTCATTTTTCCAGTTTTCAATTTTCATTACCAACTAACGTTCCCAGGGCCTTCTGGACATCAATTTTGCTTTGCAGCAACTGATATAAAGCCTCATAGAAATTCAATTGTGCCGAACGCAGGTCACTCTCAGCAATAATCACATCCAAATAGGTCTTGATTCCCTGTTGGTATTGCAGCCGAATAACATTATAGACGTCATTGGCCAGTTGAACATTCTCCCTTAAGGCATTATAGTTTACCAGGTTCCCTTTGTACGAGGCCATCGCCTGTGCATATTGCGTTCGAATGATACTTTGCAGTGCGGTCTTTTCCCAAGCCAAACGCCTCACCTGCCATTGCGCCGCTCGTACTTGAAAACTTCGTTTGCCACCCTGGAAAATGGGGAATGCCAGTTGCACACCTACGTTAGAATTGACAAATGGCTGCTCGTACAATTTTGTAAAATTGTTACTGAAATAATTGATATTGTAATTGCCAAAGGCGGAAACGCTAGGTAAGATACCCCACTTGTAATATTTTAAATTGTACTCTTGTAAACTTTCTTCTGTTTGCAAGAGGCGGTATTCAATTCGATTGTTGTAATTAATCTCCTGCAGTGTATCGAGAAAGATTTCCTTTTCAAGTTGTAAACTATCATATCGCAAACGCAGGTAATTGCTGTCGGGATATCCCATCAATTGCCTTAAATAAAAATATTTGGCCGTTAATAGATCCTGCTGTTGTTTGCGCTGTACTTTGGCATTGTTCAATGAAATCGTTGCGCGTTTATAATCTGTCTTGTCCACAATACCACCGTTATATTGATTGTACGCATCTTGCAGGCTTCTGCCGAGCCTTACGATATCCTCATCAAGCACGGCAACTTGTTTTTCGGTGAGCAACACCTCATAGAAAGCTTTGCTCACGGCGGCTACTATGTCGATCGTCGTACTGTCAGTTATTTGTTCCGCAGCCTTTTTTACCTGGCTTTTTGATCTGAGCGCAAGCAAAACATCGCGGTTAAAAATATTTTGGGTGGCTGCGAAGTCTGCAAAAGACGTATTGTGAGAACCCGTCGTGACAAAATTTCCACCAAAGTAGTTTGTGGGCAGTTGGATGTAGTGTGTATAATTGGCATTAAAATTTAGCTGAGGGAACCAATCAGCCAACTTTGTTCGTATCGTTTCCTCAACAATTTTTTCATCAATTAATGACTGCTGTATAAGAGGCTGGTGCTTTAATGCGTACTCAATGCAGTCGGACAAAGTAGCATCCAGGGAAGGAGCATTTTGATGAGATTGTGCAAGACCTTTCAATAAGCAACAAAGAGTTGCCGTGAAAAGAAATAGGTTCCGCATTATCCTGCTATAAAACGTTATTTTATGTGATAAATGTTTTATACAATGATAGTGCCTGAAATTTCTTACTGCCGTCTGGCTGTAGCTGGTTGGATGTTATTCGTTCGTTGATGACTTGCTTCTACATTTTCAGGAAGTTCCTTTACCGGTGTTGGGAACGAAAGTAAGCATGAAAATAATTCCAACGATTGAAAGAACGGCACCGTAGATAAATACAGAAACATGGCTTACTTTATCCCACAATTGGCCGGCTATGAGGCTTGCCAGAAGTCCGGATAGACCGACGATCGTGGAGTACCAGCCAATGCCGCTTGCCCGTAAGTGTGCGGGGACAAAATCTGAAGCATATGATTTGCCTATTGCGCGGAAAATTCCCTGGAAAAGACCGTAAGACACGAATAGAGATCCAATCAAAACAATATTATTACTGAAGGAGAACCCTGTGTAGCAAATAAAGAAGACGGCGAAGGCGATCAGCAACAAAGGTTTCCTTCCAAACTTGTCAGATACAGAACCAGCGGGATAGGAGATTAGGGCAGCAATTAAATTGTAAAAGGCATAGATGAAGATTGTACTCATTAGGGACACGCCTTTTTCCCTGGTTTCAAGGATAAGAAACGCATTGCTTGAGTTACCAATTCCAAAAATAGCTGTTGCGATAAGATATTTCCAATAGGGCTTTGGGAATTGCCGGATATGCAAATCAATTTTTGACTTGGAAACAATCGCGATTCCTTTTTCTTTCACGAGCAAGATCATTGAAAAAGCGATCAACCCAGGGATAATAGCGAGATAAAAAATATAATGAATATTGATTTGAAGAGAAAAAAATAATAACACGGTTATAAGCGGACCAACAAATGCGCCGAGGTTATCACCCACGCCTTCCAATCCAAACGCTTTGCCTCTATGCTCCGGCGCCACAGACTCAGCGATTAGAGCATCACGTGGGGCAGATCGACCACCCGCTCCAAGACGGTCCGTAAATCTTGCAGCCAAAACACCTGGCCATGCGGTCGCAATTCCCATAAAAGGTTTTGAAACGGCAGAAAGAACGTAGCCGACAAGGGCAATAGGTTTTCTTCTCTGCAATTTATCTGACAACCATCCTGAGAAGCCCTGGATGATATTTTGTGTTGCCTGGGCAATGCCTTCTATGATGCCAACAACACTTCCGTTGGCCTTTAAATATTGTGTAAGGTAAATGGGCAAAATAGGATACAACATTTCTGTGGAGACATCGGAAAAAAATGAAGCTACTGCGAGGAGTATTGAATTTTTTGTAAGTCCGGAAAAATATTTATTGATCAGCGGGGAAGCCATGCACCTAAACCTTTGGAGTGAACTGCGCCAGTTCGTAAATGCCTAATTTCTTTTCTATATCAGCTACCTTGCCTACCATCATCTCAAATCCTTCCTCTCCAAAAAGCTTGTGTTCATTATTTTCAAATTCTTCACCAAGAGAATCATATTCATG
>VBAU01000361.1 GCA_005883855.1 Bacteroidota bacterium | reverse complement strand
GGCTGTTGTGTTAAGTACATCACCGTTGTAGACGATCTCGCGCTTGAGATCACCAATTTGCGCACTTATCACTTTTCCAAAATGTAACCCAGCCTTGAATTCAGGCTTTACACCAAAATTTTTTAAATAATTCTCGTTATTTCTTTTTAGTCGTTCCTGGAACATAAAAAAAGTTTTCAGGCAATTCGAATTCTCGAGCCCATTCTGCACCTCCCATGTGAGAACCACCTCGTCCCCGACATATTGATAAATCTCGGCTTTCGTTTGAAGCACGGGGTATGAAATTTCATGGAAGAGCTCATTAAGCAACGCATAAAATCGCACATGTCCCAGTTGTTCTGCAATGGTGGTGGATGATTTCATGTCGAGGAACATAAAGATCCGTTCTTCTTCGCGGGGCTGGTGATATTTACCCCAGATGAATTTCCACAAGATTCCCTCTCCCAACAGGTGATTGATCTGAAGAAAAAATACGAGCAAAGCATAAATCACAAGAGTATAAACTACCAAGACGAATTGTTCAACGGATGACAGAACCGTCGGAAGCTCGCTAATTTTATGCCCCTGGTAAAGGCCCAGGATGATGATGACGGGAACAGTTACGCAATAAATGACCGCAGTGTACAACAAAGTTTTGAACACGAGCATTTTTGTAAATGACCATCGCCGGAACCGCATTTCGGCCTTTGGAAAAAGAAATAATTCCAGTAAGCCAAACACCGCGCCGAGTGGAAGTCCGAACAGTACACTGCTATAAGTGAGGCTATGTTCGTCAATGAGCTGATAGATCACCCCTGCAAAACTTGTGAATATGCAAATCAATGCAAGAGTTTTAAGCTTTCTAACGAGATTTGGTTGCATGTGCAAAATTTTAGTCAGGTCTCACAGCATAGCTCCATTGGAGCAATGCGCCATTAGATATGTAACGAATCTTATACCCGGGTGCGTACTTTTTTTACTTAGGGCGTGGGCACGTGAGTTGATCGTCGTTTTTTCCTTTTATATTTTCTCTGTGACAGTCTTAACGCAACCTCCTTTGGGAATGCAAATGGAATGAAGAAAACAAAATACAAGAACATCGCCACCGGAACAGAAAGGAGGCAAATGAAAATAGCCACGAACGTGTAAATGATGCTATACTTATAAAGTAGTTTATAGTAATTCAATAGGTCTCTTCCTTCCTTTGGAGCCAGTCGGCTGTATATATAAGCCGTATAGCAATAGGCTGAAAGCGACATCATAAAATAGTTGAATCCGAAAATAGCTAATGCCAAACTGCTCTCCGTTTCCAGGTATTCTGCAAGAATAGCGGTTGGAAACGGTGTAAATGTTACTACGAGTAGCACAAAACCATTAACCCAAAAAAATGTGCTATCCGTTTTCTCTGCATAGGACAGCACGAGATGATGATTAATCCAGCAGATCAGGATGGTTAGGAAGCCAACCAAAAACACCAGCATCGATTTCCAGTTTGCCGATAACAAGTCTCGCAGTGGAACCCTGCCACCGGAGTGCAGAGTTTGAATGACTTCAAGGATCAGCAGCGTAATTGCAATAGCAAACACGCCGTCGCTGAATGTCTCGAGCCGCAGCAGTTGTTTGGTTTTATGTTCCCGGTGTTCCATATTGGGTAAGTTACAAATTTGTTGAATGCACTTCCCCAATTGCTTCGCGTTATGTGCTGGACTGGCCTATGAGCGTAATTGCTTAAGTGCTTCATAAACCAGGAACGCCGGCCACACGACCGCCTTTAGAAAACCTATGACACCCATCCAAAAATTGGTTGCCTGCATGAGATAATAAATGGCTGCACCAATTAATCCAAGGCCGTAAACTGCGTTACTGCCATGGTTCTGATAAATTACTCTATCACTCATTGAACATCATTTTTGGTAATTGAATGAGTCAAATGTAAAATGGAGCTGATGCAATTGAGATGACTATAGTCATGTGCTAGATCATAGTGAGATAGCAATTTAAACCGCGTAGATATTAACAACGCCGTTCCTAAATTTTTACTCCCTGGATGAGCAACGATGATCGTATGGATTGATCTTTCAAATGCAGAAATTTTTTTCGTTCTTCGTCCTGGGTAAAGTTCTTAAAATCCACTTCGCTGTCAAACTCGACAACATGTACCTCGTACGGCTTTTCAATTTCGCTTTGAATGAACGAATCTGCTTGTGGTCTCATGCGGAGCATCAGCCGGCCATTGTATTTTGAGATTGTGGGTATTGCTACATTCTCAAATTGGTCAAATATTTCTTCTTGTCCTTGTTTAATGTAGATCAACTGAGTTAGGTAGATCATGGTGGTTGTTACATTTAAAGTTGTTGCTTCAACGTAGGGAAATTACAAATTTTGTCAACCGATGTTTCCGTTGATCCCTCCCTAAAGCGAGGCATCACATTTAAGTCGATACCTGGTCATTTTACATTTGACTTTCTCCAGGGAATTAGTATTTTTAGAATAGATGAAACGAAGTGCTTCCATACTTGCGGTAATAGTCGGCTTCTTCATGTTTCAGCCTGGATTTGCCGGCCGTCAGCCGGATAAATGTTCAAGTGATCAATGCCAAATGCAAAAAGTTTGTACTGGTAAGAAACATTGTGAAAACAAGCGATCGAAGGATGGTTGTACTTCGAAAGGCTGCAATCCATTTATGGCTTGCTGGTGTGGCAATTTTTTCATGATAGAAAGGGCGTTTGCATCGTCTATTCCTATTACCAAAGTAGCTTCTGAGTTTGTAACCAGGGATGAGAAGAAAATACCCGGAGTCGCGTTCGAGTGTTGGCACCCGCCGGAAATGATTTAACTTTTAGTAAAATCATTTTCTAACTAAAAATTACTTAGAATGAAAAAAATATTTTTAGGCGTTTTAGCCCTAACGCTAATGTCAGGCGTTGCTTTTGCAACCGATGGCGGCGGCAAGAGTAAATCAAAAAAGGCTAAAACAGAATGCCCAAAAAACTGTTCTGACAAGAACTGTAAAAAAAACGGCAACTGTCCTGATAAACCGGGTTGCGTTTGCCGTTAAAATGTTTCGATAGAACATTTAACCCCGCTAGCAGCGGGGTTTTTTGTGTTCGCCATGGCATTAAGATGTCGCACGCCCTAAATCTCCTGTTGGTCTGTGCAATTTGGGACAGAAGCCTGGCCTTTCATTTTGCCTCATCCGGAACACGGGGCACATACAACACTTTTTCCAAGAGAAATTTCTTACCTTATAACTTTAATGCCAAGAAATCATTCGTTCGTTTCCCATATATGCTATCTGGTAGAGGCATTCTGACTGTAGAAAGAAGTATTTGCATAAAACCGACTAAATTTCTTGAGCGATGAACAACCAGGACTACAAATTCTTAGGGTGGGGCTACAAGGCGGCAATTTTTTTGGCCATCCTCGGGTTAATTTTTTCCTCCTCTTATTTATTTTATTTTTTGTACAAGTCACCACCGCCTGCAGGTTTCAAACTTGAGACCATGGCA
>VBAU01000012.1 GCA_005883855.1 Bacteroidota bacterium | reverse complement strand
GCAAGACAGGCAAAACAAAACAATAAACAATAATGATCTCCCGCAAGCCAAAATATTCTTGCCACTGTTATTTTCTTCGAACACGGGTGTGAACAATGCTTTTGAGGTTGCTTTCACTAAAAATGATTTTGTTGCCGTTCGTATCGTAGAGTACAATTACATGTCTACATTAAAAGCAAGAAGGATATCTAAAGCAGCTCAACCAAAATTAAAACAAGTCGGCCAGAATTAAAATTATTCGCCAATTTCTGAGTTTGGTTTCAACTGTTCTACATTTCGAGGAAGAGTTCCAGGAGTTCAATCAATTCGAAAGGCTTGACGGCATTTGCTGGTAAAGGACATGAGTCAGTTGCTTTACTGACCCTGAAATAATTTTGGAATGTACTTCACAGACGGGGCTGCGGTATTGTGACAAATCACCATTAAATAGCTTTGAGGAATACCCACAGTAGAGGCAGGATCTATGTTCATGGAAAACCTTATCAAAAATTTGTTCAATACGCATGGGGATGTCCTTGTATCCCTGTGCCATCAGGGTTGGCGCTATTTCACCGAACATTTTGAATTTTCTTTTACCATACGCCGCTTTAGTGAGAAGATCGGAAGCAGCTTTCAAAAGCAGTGCTTCATCCAGATCGTCATCGATCACAAATTCTGCTATAATTTCCTCCACATTGAAGGGGATGAACCTATGTTCCGAAATCATCCTTTCGATTTCAACTCCGTACGTTCCCAGCCGCGCCTCGAGAGCGCTAAGATGTTGGTCGGTTGCAATGATCACTACATTTTCGTCGGCGTGAATTGTGGCCTCGATAAAACCAGTAAGAGTGTCCAAAAAAACTCCGTCATTTTCGTATAACTGCACTACATGGTCGTGCCGGGCAATGTCCGTCCAAAATTGGTCCGCACCTGCGGATATCCACTTTCCGTTAATAGGCATGTCGTTCATAACGCTTGGTAAAATAATCGCCTTAAAGTTAACCCAAGTTCGAAGCGGATACAAATCCCGGGACTGAATTCATGCAAAAAGTTAGACGGGATTAAGGTAAAAAAAAAAAAATTAGATTTTGAAGAGAATCTGTCAATGTGAAAAAAGATTTAACAACTTCAAAATTGAAAAAAAGCTTTAATAAGTAGGGCGAATCGAACTCACCCCAAGAGCGCTCGCTTGGTTAATCAATTGAAGTGTGCTCGTAAAAATTCGCATTCTGTATCTCGCACCCACTATTCGATAACTACGCCACTTGAGTGGAGTTCTTTTTGCAGGCGCTCTCTCAGATCAGAATCATGAATAAACAGAGACATGATTTCAGCGCCGCGATCGGTTATTTCTCGAGAAATCGGAGCTGTTTTTTGACGCGTATCATTTTTTCGGGCTTTTATTTTTTGTTGGGTCGCAAGCCTTACCAATGTTATAAATGGCATATCGGAGGGCTGAGCTTTCTTGGCCCAATCATAAGCTTCCTCATACTTGCCAGCATAGTAATAGTATAACGCAAATCCTATGTTACAATACCAGGGAAGTATTGGATATAGGGACGATGCCTTCATCAGTAGACGGAATCCCTCCGAGTATTCGCTGATGCAAATATTTAGAAAGCCCATGTTGCCTAGAGTAGCGACAGCATTCGGGTTTAAGGCAAGGCATTGCTCAATCGCCCTTTTGCAGTCATGGGTACGGCCAGTGAGCAAATGTATCCAGGCAGGCTAAAGCCTTGTACGCGTATTGACAATTTGCATCAAGCCACAACGCCTTTTCGATTAAGGCTTTACCTTTCTGAAGATCGTCCGGATCAGGAATTGTCCTGAAAATATAATTAAGCAAGTAAAGCCTTGACAATAATGAACAAATAAGAGCATTGTTCGGATCAAGCACCGCGGCTCTTTCAACTGCGATCTTTGCATTCTCAAAGGACTCCTGGTCATATCTGCCGCGAAAACTGAAGTAGAGGTAAACAGCGTCGTAAACTCCCGATATGCTTTTCTTTCTTGTAGCGGCAGCGTTTGTGATGTCCCTGGCAATAATGCCGTCCTCATCTGCAACTTTAGACAGTACCTGCTCAAATATATCCTGTTGCAATCCCAGTACAGCATCCGGATTGAATTGCCTGGTGAAACTCTGAGACCACAGTACCGCATTGCTTTCTGCAAGCATGAGTTGCACGTTGATCTGTACTAAACCGTCAAAGAAATGGGTACTCCCCGTTATCGCATAATCGATATCAAACAGCTTATGCATTTCCCTGCCATCCGTTTCTGCTGCAAGTTTGTAGGTAGAATAATAAGAAATTACAGAAAGATGTTCAAACCGCGCTAACTCAACACATAACTGCTCACCTATTCCTTCTGCAAAATAATTCTTTGAATCGTCTGCACTAAGATTGTGAAAAGGAAATACAGCGACAGTCGCTTTGCGATAAAGTCCGTTTTGGTATTCTCCGCCTATTCCGTTCGTGCTTTTAACACTGGCCTGTGCAATATTTGTAGTATCGAGCAATTTAAATACAGGAACATAGCTTCCCTTGGGTATGTCGATCTGTAATGGTTCACTTGAGGTGTTACCATTATAGTATTCCCGAAGCATCCTTCGCAGTCTTCCCGCATGAATGCGAACCAATGCATCAAACTGAGGGTTAAAGTCCGGGGATCTGCCAAGCGCTTTCACGCCGACAGTATATTCCTTGATCTCATTTGCCCGGCCCGCAAGAACTTCTTCTACTACAAACTCAAGGAATCTGGAAACTACCTGCGAATTTTTGAATTCGTGAGAGGAGAGAATCCGGGATAGTTGTTTTCTCACAAACTCCGCGCTGCCGTTAAAATCGCGAGAATTTAACATGAATCAGGTTTATACTGTTAATCAGGTTTATACTGTTAATAACGGTTATGAACTTGCTGAGTTCGATAGTTCATTATACCTTCCAACTCGGAAACCAGGGGCAAGCAAGAATTCGATCTAGAGTTTGGATTATCACGGATTACAGAAGCTCAGCCTAGCGCAGTTTCGCCTCTAACAGAAAACTAAGGTAGGGAGAAAAAACGGGAATGGGCACGTAGGTTCATCAGTTAACATTCAGATCATTTTCAAATTCGAGATCGCCATATATTTCTCAAGTGAAACTTTCATACCACGTGTTGATTTTCTGTCCTTTAACGTACGTTGTGACTACCGTTGGTGTTGACCCAAAGTCCTCTGAAAGATTAGTTCCACACAAGCAAAGAGATTTGAAACTCTTACAGTTCAGTGAAGAAGGTCTGATGACTGACTTTCTTTGATCGATAATTGTCAAGAGGAAGCGCGGTGATTGATATCATCATTTCGAGTGGTAATGCTATGGGTTTTTAATTCGCGGCTTGTGAGTTTTAAGTTTCAGTTCGTCCTATTATCCCTTAGGTTCTTAGTGAATTAATGCTACCGAAATGTTGATCGGTATACCAGACAAAAATCTGGGGCATAAAAAATCTGTACCATTCGGAATAACTTCTCCGTTTCCCACGTGATAAACTTAGTTTTTTCGACGGCTCGCCGTTATACAAATGCCATGGCAGGTCATGTAATTACATACTTAGTGCTTGTGTCTAGTTGCTTTTTGGTGTTTCGATCATTCAAAAAGACAACGAAGACTCAGTATGTGCAATTTCTGTTTTTTTTCTGGTGGGTCATTTACACATCACTTCATCTCACGACGGGCAGATATTATCTCGCATCTACAGTAACGGGGGGCGCGTTTTTGTTTTTAATGGTTCCCTTGTCCTACGCATATATGCGCAAGCCACAGCCTGGGCACAACCCTTTTCATCACGTACGAACCATCATCATGAAATTCGTTTCCAATTTTAACCACTACATGCAAAAGAAAATCGGACTCAGCGGTGCGACAGCCGAGGCCGATATCAGGCACTATCATCCGGTTGTTCTGGCAAGGGAACGAATGTGTCAAATCGAAGAAAGAGTGACAAAACATCTCGAAGAAAAGAAGCCGTATCTACAACGGAGCTATTCGTTGAAAATGCTCTCGGATGAGACGCATATTTCGGTGCACCATTTGTCGGCGTTTGTGAACCAGTATTATAAAATCAATTTCAATGATTTCATAAATGAACACAGGGTGATGATCTGTGTAGAAAAGTTATTGAGTATGGAATGGAAGTATAAAAAACTGGAAGCAATCGCAGAGGAATCAGGGTTTAATAACAGGAATACTTTTACAGTCGCCTTCAGAAAGGTTACCGGTGTAAATCCTTCTCAGTTCTTAAAGAACATCAAACTTGGAACACCGCAAAAACCGGAGAACCGGGCACTCATCCTCAAAACAGGAATAGCTTCTCCCACAAGATAGATGTCGGCATATTCCCGCCTCATGCAAGAAAATCGTTAACCGGTGCGGCAACCAGTGATCTTTCTGGCGCTCCACATAGCTGAAATAAAATTTGTTCTGCGCGATCTTCGCGCCTACTTAAGTAGTTGCAATGCGCTCTCCCAGCTACTTTTTTTTGCACCCCATTCACTCGACATTGCTTCCGGTTTTAAACCGCCTTCCAGGTTTTTCAGGAGTCCTGTTGCATCTGCCATAGATTTTGCAGAACCGGCCGCTTGCATTAGATTTTGTACATTAAACCCACTCTTGAACATGCCAGGCTTAATAAATCCAGCCAGACTGGAGATACTGCTCGCCATACCGGCTGCGTCTGTGATCTTTCCAGCCTTACCAAGCCAGCCTGATTTCCCGGAAGTCCAGCTAGACAAAAATGAAGAAGGTTTGATTGCCTTTGCAAACTGTGTCACTAAGCTTCCCGCATTTACATGATTCGAACTTACATTGGGAACCTGGGCATGTAAACTGTAATAAGAAAGGGTAATCAATGTCAGCGTGGCTGCGAAAATTATTCTTCTCATGATATCGTTTTTGGTGATTAATGATCATAAATTATTTTCCTAATAAAAAGAAGAAGTATGGAAATACCTCTTCTTTTTCCTGCTCTAGTTCTTGTCAAACCAAAATAAGCCTCACATGACTCTGAACACTTGACAAATATCAAACGCGATGTCAGTTGACAAATATCAAAACCCGTGATTGACAGCGTTACCTAAAATTATGGTGCGCAGGTGGGGGAAAACAACTATTACGACTCGTTTTTTGACAAGAATTATATTAATTGGACAATGAGAGTTATTGTTTTGTGTGCTTTTGAAGAAGGAACAGGACTGCTCTCTTTGATCGTCGTCTGGTTAGTTGAAACCCCAATTACTTCTCCGCTTTCATGCACCCATCGACTTCACAAAATATATTTTTGTTGTAATGTTTCGATTTTTACCGAGGCAGTTTAGCCAATAGTTATAATTGTTGGTTCGAATAAACCATCATTTCTTTTTTTTGCCTGTTTCATGAGATACTTTTGCGTCAACCTTTTTAATCAAGAACCTAAACTTTTTTTTATGAGAAAGCTTCTGCTCAAAATCTTCAATTATCTGCCACATTTCAACAAGACACAAAAAAATCGCCACCTGGTTATTTTCAGCCCGGAAAAGAAAACATGGGTCATCAAAGAGCTGGGGGAAATCATGGAAGTGCAGCGCCCCTATCTAAATGAGGGCTACACTGTCAAGAGTCTGGCTGATGAACTTAATATACGCCAGTACCAATTGTCCGCATTTCTAAATCACGAGCTAGGCGTTAACTTTAATGATTATCTCAATCAGCAAAGGATCCGGCATTGCCAGCAGCTTATCCACGAAGGTGACGTATATAATCTCAACTTAAAAGGACTTGCCAGTAGATGTGGCTTTCATAACAGAAACACTTTTTCCACGGCTTTCAAGAAATTTACCGGCTACACTCCATCGAGTTACACGAAACGCTATTACAAAGCGAGTGCCCCCGCCGCTTGAGTCAACGATTCTGGCCATCATTGGGGTTTAAGCGAAGTTGCTAAGTTGCGTCATGAGCCCAAAAGGACAAGTTTTGTAAAATTTGGCTGCAAACAGTCGTGCAATCTTTGTGACGTGACTTGGTTATTGTAATTTCAAATACAGTTGAAAGCCTAATTCCTATCAGATTCATACTTCTGCTGTTGTTCACTGCCTATAGGGGATTCAACTCCTTCTCGCCTCGTTTTGTGTTATCGGCTGGCAACAATCTGGACGCTTTCAGTTTGAAATACAACTATTGGATGACTAAAAAGAACATATTTACCCGGCTGCGTGAAGTCCTTCGCCAGAAAAAAAAGAGTAAGGCGTATGCCGTTCAGCTCACTTCTGAACAGATTGAGTCTATGCGGCACCGTTTGCAAGAATTGGTCACAAATAAAAAGCCCTTTCTTCAAAAAGGATATCACATCAGGGATATGGCCGATGATCTGGAGATGCCAATGTACCAGTTATCTGCTTTCATGAACCAGATACTGGGAATAAGTTTTAGCGACTACATGAACCGTCATCGCATTATTTATTGCGAAGAATTAATCCTGGCAGAGCTGGGAACGAAGAAAGACCTGGATGACCTTGCAAAAAACTGCGGATTCAATAACAGGAATTCATTTACTGCAGCTTTCAAAAAATTTACCGGTCGCAAACCATTTGAATACATAAAATCGAAACATTCTCAAGTGAGACCCGGCTAGTGTTCAAAAGAGGTCATCACTTATAATATTTGGCACATTCCAACACGAAATGGAACCAGGCACTTCAACCTGTGGCAACTCAGCGAAACGTATTCGTGCATTGGTGAAGGTCGTGGTAGCTGACGGTAGATTCCTTTTCTGAAGCCAGTACACTTTTTTTCAGCCCTCAATCTGCGGACCAATTGTTCAGCGCACACTCACCGTCAACACAACATACCACGTTAGAACATGAATTTCTCTAAAAATCAAAAGCTGAGTAAAGAATTATAAAAACAGGCAAATAACAATGGTAATAGAAGTTATTCGGTGAGCGATGGGTGTAATTTCGATTGTCGATTTTTTTTAAGCAGTTTTTTCATGTGTTTGTTTTTAACCACGTGCCCGTGAGGCCAACAGAAAAGAGTGAACATGATAGTCTCATAGAACTTTTTCTGTGGCGGTAAAAAGTAGTGTGACAACGAGCAATTGATAAGCTGCGTATTTCTATACGCAGCTTTTAATATTATTAAGCACAAGGAATAATGAACGCCGAATCAATATGCCCAACTTCACAATTCAGCATTCGATATTCCTTGTTCGATATTCAAAATGCTTCCCCCAGTCCGAAAAATAATCCCTGGGATCCGTAGCGGCCTTGACCATAATCGACGCATATGGTTGTTCGGTTTAGCTTTTGAAATAAAATTCTGAGGCCAACGCCTGCTCCTGGCTCCCAATACTCGAATATCTTTTTGTTGAAATCGTCTGAGGCTGTCTGAAGATTAAGAAAGCAAACACCGCTTATTAATTTATTCCTTGTGATTGGGAATCGCCACTCCGATTCAAAGTATGCATAGGAAGGCCCCTTGAACCTTGAGAATGTATATCCCCTTCCACTTCGACCATATGGATCAGCAGCCGTGGACGGGAGTTCCAGGTAAGGTATATCACCACTCAATTTATACATTGCCCAGTGCCAAATGGCTATTACATTTTCCGGATTTTTTTTACTCAGCGACCAGTATTTTCGAAAATCATACTGAAGCTGTACCGCTTTTTTTGTACTGCCCAGCCATTCTTCATTAAATTGGAAACCCAGGTCTGCATATATACCGCCATATGACCGAATTGGGTGCTCCCTCGTATTATATTGCACCGCCACAATCAATCCATTTGCCTGGTATTTCTCGGGATCGAACCCATGTCGTAAACTGTACCGCTGGTGCGGAGTGTTCAGGTTATTCGTTTGCTTTTCATCATTGATCTTCGAATAAATATCGAACCGGACTCCGCCTCCTGCATAAAAATGTTTCCCAATTTTGCGGTATGCTTTTTCAGAGAGACGTATGTAGCTGTACTGAATCGGAAACGCGCTGTCGGCATTCTTGGTCGGATATTCGTTCAAAGCAAAGCCCCTGCTACGGTATTTGCCGTTGCCGGTGCCAACACCATAATCCAGTAATCCGTAATGGGCAAGCTGCCATTGCCCTTGCCAGTTCCATTTGTTATCGGCGACAAAAATGTTATGCTTTGCCTGTACCGAGAGTATTCCTTTCGACGTGTACATTCCCTCCAGTGAAAAAATCGAGTAGTCCGTCGTTTCAGGATTACCAAATTGCTTCCCGCCTGATATCTTAGCCCCGATAATAAATCCAAAACTTGGATTATACCCAAGAGAAGGCAGAATAGCTATAGCACTTGAGGACTTCTTCTCCGGAGGTTGCGGTTTTTTAAAAATCTTCCTCAAAACATCCATTATGTCTACCTCTTTCACTGAATCTTGCCGAACGGCAACAGAATCCTGGCCAGACAGTTGAAAACAGCCAGTGATCATAAGGAGAACTAAGAAAATAAACAGTCTTGTTCCATTCAACCACACCATTTCATTTAAAGTTTACATTTCTCATACAGAAGCGTCCGTGCTTGAGTCTCAACTTTTTTTGTGCAGGCCTCTACACGCCCTACAGCCATGCAATGATAAAGGACAAATTGTATTTCCACAAGGCATTTTGTTCATTTATTTGGAAGGTTGCTTCTCAGCAGCATTCGTTCCATTTGCCTTACCGGTACCAACGGGGATTGAAATGACTAGTTGCCAGGCCACGTTTACTTGCGTCCCTGGAGTTGGTTTAAGTACATCGGTCAACCCCTGGAAATATCTGACACCTATACCCATGCTCCTTCTATCCTTACTGAATTTGTAATGCAACCCTGCCAGCAAACCGAAATCGAGCAAAGGGACCTGGTCTGATATTTTTGTCGTATACTCAAGTTCGTTGCCATTTACTTTAGCTGTGAAAATATCTTTTGCTTTTAACATCATGTCGGTTTGTATGCCGGCATCGACAAAAAATTTCGGAGTTATTGCATAACGTCCCATCACGGGAAGACCGAAGGCCTTTATTTTTCTCTCTACGGATCCGCCGGCAAACAGGTGGTCCAAAGTATCGTTGCCGGTAGAATAAGGAATGATGCCCTTTGCACCAAAAGAACCCTTGGCTGTTCCTTCGATGTGAAGAAAAAACTTCTTGTCGGGCCTTATATTAAAGTACAAGCCGAGGTTTAGGCCGTTTCTTTTGTCGCTTTCAATATTGGAGATATCCGTAAGGGCAGGAGCAACCACGAGCCCGAATTCGACCTTGCCTGTATTCAATTTCTCGCCAAACAACAACGCGATTATCACCTGAGCCGTTGCAATGTTACAAAAGCCCGTCAACAGAATAATGCCTGCCAGTTTTTTCATCCTTAAAATTATTATTTCCCGACGAACTCACTGTCTGTGGCTCTCTTTTCTTGTACAGGTTTTAATTTTTCAATTTGGCTCGCGGCGCCTTTTCCAAATTGCCTGATCATTAAAAAGGTTTCGTTCACGGTGAGAGGAAGATAGGTGACTTTTGACCTTTCTCTTGCGCCAACAGCACCTGACGAAGGAGATGGCGCAGAAGGCATGTAAACGGTGCAATAATTTTCTGATTCATCAATTACAAAGCAAATCACTTCATTATCATCAATAAATACACTGGCTGGTTTCCATTTACTAGTTCCTTCTTTGGTAAGCATGTTTGTCGTTAGGGCTTTTATCGTAGAGTAGCCGGGAATGTACACCAACACATGGTCCTCTAACCACTGAATGATGCCTTTAATCAATTTCGTTTTGATGAAAAGGCCAGCTACAAAGCAAATCAGAAACAGAAACAGGATGCTAATCAGCGTCGCAATGCCGATGCCCGCAATTTTTGAAAAGGGAAGTCGTCGGGCAAGCGCTGCGGAAAGAGGTTGAAGAAAATTAAAGACCTTAGATAAAATGAGCACCACAACTCCCAGCGGAATCAGGAATAGAATTCCGCCAGCAATGGTGACCTTGATAAATGTTCCTAACTTCTTCATACGCTTCTATACCTCAACCTTTTTTCTTTTCACGTAATCAAAAGGCAAATCCAATGTGAATCATGTAGCGATAACCTATGCTGTTTGTGCGCAATACGCCATTACTATTAAACTGCTCATCGCTCATTACATAGTTCATTCCCGGAAATTTTTGCTCCAGGAGTTGCTGTAAAGCGTCATACAACTGATCTTTTTGTTGAGCCGTAAGGCTGTTTTCGGAAGTTACTTTATAATTGTAAATAGCATAGCCAGGGCCAACTAAAACCAAATCCAGGGCCAACCGTTTCCATAAAATAAACTGGTATCCAAATTCAAACCCAATTGTATTAATGTTCAAAACCGAATGTGTATTTACATAAGTGCTAGTGGTACCACTCGATTTGAGCCATTGATTGTCCCTTGTGAATTTATTGTAAGCGTAATACGGCCCTATATAAACGCCACGCGGTGCTGGATACTTGTTCTCCTTGCCCAGGTAAAATCGGTAATCGACGGAAAAATTCACGCTGTTGTTTTTCGTATCCTTTTGCAAGCTGAAACTATCAGTCTTAATGCTGACTAGCTTGGGAAGAGCCACACCGCCGACATTAACAGAGATGCTTTGATTTTTCCTGATCACGCGTTCGTAACCGAACACGACATATTTGTCAATCCCAAAGATCAGCGCACTGGAGAGATTATAACGGATCACGTTTTTATAACGAGGTATGCTTTTAGAGCTGGTGTCTACTTGTGCGATGCAAAAACTGCTCGTTAACAAGAACAGCAGGACAAAACATGGTTGCTTATATTTCATGTTAAATCATTTTTCTCTTGGTTGTCGCTATGGTCACTCATTACTCATTATACACTATGCATTGACCATTATGCCGACACTTAGGCTGACGCCCACCCCTTCGCACATTTGTTTATGGCTCCACCCTCCGGGGAGGGTCCACCTCTCAATTTTTAGACCCACTAACCAATGACGATTCATCACCATACCGTTAAGATCTCATACTCACACTCATCACTACTTTTTTACTACGGTCATTTTTGTCACATCCGTGATACAATTGAATTTTTTTGAATTAGCCCAGTTTACGAATGACAAATCCGCATTTGTGAAATCGGCATTGTATATTTTCGATTGCGAAAAATTCGCCTCCGTTAATTTTGAATTGCGAAATGAGGTACCGAATTTTCTCGTTATGAAATCGGCAATTTTTTTTAAGCCCTCAAAGCCTTTCGTGCCACTCAGCGCCCTTTTGCTGATAAGTGCACAGCTAATTGCCATGATAACCGTTCCTATTCCGCCGCCTGCGCTTCTCCCGAAAATTCCGCCGGATAGTGCAACTATGATAAAGAGAATGTTGGATACTGCGCCTGCAGCCGTGCGGGCGATTATGCCCACGATAAACATGACTGTTACCAATAACAAGGCGAGTACCAGGTAAAGCATGCCCATGCCCGTACCTAAGCCAGAAAAATAAGCTACAACGCCAACTACTATGGCGAGCAAGACAGCAGGAATTATCAAGTGCATGATCGCGCTGCCTCCCCTCCACCAGGCATAAGCAATAAACAAAACAGTGATCGCACACGTTACTATGCCTGCCAGCCGTACATTGGAATCACTTGATTTGAACATTGTCTGCACCGTTTGACCTGCAAGCATCGCGACGTAACCGGAGAGCAATGAAATAGCCAATGCCAGCACGAATAGTAAAACAGTATTTAAAGGTGTGATCCCCGTTCTGACGTGGGTGAATATTGCGCCGGTGAGGTTAGCACCGGTGAAATCAGCACCGCGAAGATCGCTGTCTGAGAAGCGAGCATATGAAAGATCTTCATCTTTGAAACTTGCATTTCGAAGTTTTTTCTGTGAATAATCTTTCGCCATACATACCTTATTTAACTCGTCGAATTGATGTTTTCAATTGGCACCTCGTTCTATCATCTGAAAAACGTCCTAATGCTGTTGCATGCTCCATAAGAGGCCACCCATGCTCGTTGCACTATCAGTTTCCAAATTTCGCTTCAGGAAGGTTGTGTTTGACAGCGAGTAAAGTGCTCCATGGTGCAGAATTTTTATACCGGAAATGGGCGACTACCAGACTGCAAGTTTTATCATTTTTGCAAGGTGTACCAAATAAAGACCCGGCACGATTGACAAAAATTGCAAATCTTGACAGAGTTCGATAATGCCTGTTTTAACAACCCCGATAAGTTTTTTTATTCCCGGGAATTTCAAATAAATGGGCACTCGTGTTGACAAAAATTAAAAAACTGTGCAGCTTTTTTTAAAGCACCACTGACATATGTGACCATTGAAGAGATAATAGCGGTCACAATTGTTGATTTTATTTCAACGCGGCTGTTGCGCAAGAATTGGAGAACGTCGCACTGTCTTTTGTTACTTCCGTCGGTAGCGTAGTCAATAAGCAGGGCCGATTTACACTAGAAAATAAGAAGTGCAAGCAGTATTGTTATTTTGAATATTTGTCTCATAACAGTGTTTTGGTTTTCTTGAATTCACATTAGTACAATCGCCGAAGAGCTTCTTATCCTAAGTGTGCCACAGGCAAATAGAAAAATACTACAATTAGGCCACCGACGCAAATGATCGCCGAAAGTAAAGTAATTATGAGGCGAACATTTATGCGAACGAGTTTCGTTGTAATGGCCCCCAGGAACAGGACCAGGCTGAATAGCACGGTAAAAAGGCTGTACCTGTCGGCATTTAGGTTGGCCACCTGTGCTGTCCTAAACGTCTCCTCCGCTTTTTCACTCATCTTTTGGGATTCGTCGAGTCTCTGTCCCATTATTGCTTCGTACTCCGGCATTATCATCGGATGACGTGGGGCTGAAGCACTTTCAAGGGGGTGTGATTGCAACCAATTCGATAATATGTTTGCAAGTTCCGGGCGAACTCCCCCGATAATGTAATCGATTTTCGTTTGGTCCTTGCTTAATACTGCGTCGACGAAATTGATAATAACCCCCTCTTCCATTGCCTTGTTCTGACCTGATTGAATCAGCTTCTGCTGTGCAAGTCGACTATATTTGTTCGATTCTGCGAGCCGGAAAGTTTGTATGCCATTCCACAAAGTACTTTGATATGAACACCAGGCCACGGCAAGGGTAGCAATGGCGAGGACTATTGTCCCGTACACTTCAAGCCTGTCGCGATCACGATCTATGTTTGGGCCGTTTACCATTTTATTTTTCTAATTCCTTCAGTTTTTAATTTCTCACACGATCGAGTACTGGTGCCTTCCAATGAGAGACTTCAGGCCGGGGAGCATAAAGTCGAAGCGCCAGTTTGATTGCACTTTCGGGCGCGGGCAACCAGTTAGATATTTTATCA
>VBAU01000360.1 GCA_005883855.1 Bacteroidota bacterium | reverse complement strand
AGTCCCCGTGTAAAATCATAATCACCCAGCTCAACAACTACTTTATTCAGAGTCATACCTTGTGACTTATGAATAGTTACAGCATAAGCCACACGCAAAGGAAATTGAGTACGGAGGCATTGCTTGCCAGATTTAGATTGCCATCTTGCAGTGAAAGAGACAATAGGAACAATTGGAGTTCCATCTTCTTTATGCCAGAGTGTTGGGCCTTTGTAGCCAGGTATAGCAACCATGATCACTGCAGGAAGGTCTTTGTGTGGGGTTTGTTCTGCAGTAAAGATGATACTTTCTGTAATGTTAAAGAATTTCTGGAATTGAAAGTTGTACCAATTGAACCAATAGATCCATTTGTTAAACCTTTTGTGGTCCAGATGTTTCGAGTCAACATCACTTTAGCTCCTTCCATGAGGAGTAACTTTTCAGCAAGTCCTTCAGCATCATCATCTGATGCATTGCTTGCCTCAGGTCCTTTATTACGAGCTGGTAATGTGAGAACTGGCTTGCCTGAACTGCTCATTTTTGACTCGTTTATTTCATCCACTAAAGCATTTGTAGGACAGAGATGCAAAGCATCTTCAAATCCTGCAAGCTCTTCTGCTGATAGGTTACCGACATAGCGAGTGTTGAGAAATTGACGATCGGGTTCAGTCGCCTCCATGGACTGTAAGTTGGAAAGGACTTGACGGAATTGTACTGCAGGGGGATC
>VBAU01000359.1 GCA_005883855.1 Bacteroidota bacterium | reverse complement strand
ACGGAGAACCAGATCAACCTCTGGCATGCACGGATTGCACATGTAGCTGTGTCTGGTTTTCCCCAGATCAGTAAGACGGCAATAATTCCTGTCAGTCTTCAAAATGCAATTGATGAACAACTCAAGTCGGACGATATTCATCCAATGGCCTGTGGACCTTGCCTTCAAGGGAAGCAGACTCGAATGCCGTTTCCCAGTGTCCCTCAAAGCATCTCAATTCTTCCGTTGGAGATCATCCACACGGATACCTGCAACATTCCGGTACCATCCATTAAAGGTTACAAAGATTTTGTCACTTTTACGGATCAGGCAACCCGCATGTCTTTCCTTTACTATCTACTCGATATGAAACCTTCTACAGTACTCAATTGCTTTCTGAAATTCAAAGCAGAAGCTGAGCTACATTTTGCGAGCAAGGGATATAAAATCAAATTTATTAGGATGGATGGGGGGAAGGAATATCAAACGACTTTGCGCAATTCTAACGAGTTCCAAGTCAACTTGGTCAACTACCTTCGCAATGAGGGTATGCATCATCAAATTACGGCGCATTACTCCCCTGAATCGAACGGAATATCAGAGCGACTCAATCGAACACTACTCGAGATAGCACGTAGTATGTTATTTGGTGCCAAATTGCCAGTCAAACTTTGGCCACAGGCAATCTCAGCGGGTTTGTATATCAAGAATCGCCTTCCTCATTCAGCAATTTCGCCAGATACTACTCCCTTCGAGTTGTGGTACAGGCGTAAGCCAGTACTCTCTCATCTTCGTGTTTTTGGGTGCGCTGCTCATGTCCACATCTCTGAAGAAGTCCGTAAGAGGCATGGGGAATCAAAGGTTTCGGATTGGAGATCGAATCGCCGCTATTTTGTGGGGTATGACGAATCCACCCATTTATTCCAAGTATGGGATCCATCTGATGATTCTTTTATCCGCGAACGGCATGTCATTTTCGATGAAACTCTCTATTTTCAGGGAGAGACTCTCGACGACACGGATTTATCTGTGCTAGAGCCTCGCGATTCTGTTCAGGAGCCTACAACTCCGCCTACTACTTCAGATTCAGCTCCAGGGGGTCGCAACATCAACATCGATGTACATGGAGCTGAACCTGACTCCGTTGGACCTCACTCCGTTGGTCCAGATGATAGCGACATCGAATTGCCAATTACACCTTCGACATCTTCGAATTCAGCAATTCCTTCTGCTACATCTTCTCCTAGATCAACTCCCCCACCAAGTTCTTCAAAGATTACGTCAAATTATGGTCTACGCAGCAAAGGTTTTCCACCTTCCTCGGAGGCATACCTCGCATCATTCGAGGCCATGATCAGTACATTCTTCAATGATATTCCCTCGCAGTACCAGGATGCAATCAATTCGCCAGATCGGAGACTATGGGAAGTTGCCATCAACGAAGAATACAATTCTCTCATCGCCAATAATACCTGGACTCTCGTCACTCCTCCTCCCGATGCCAATATCGTCGATTCTAGATGGGCATTCGATATCAAGGATGAGTCACCTCCTCGTTATAAAGCTCGATTTGTTGCTAAGGGATATTCTCAGCGCTACGGAGTGGACTACGAAGAAACCTATGCCCCAGTCGTCAAACCAGAGACTCTGCGTGTCCTATTCGCAATTGCAGCGGCTCGTGGATACAGCATTCACATGATGGATGTTATTACGGCATTTCTCAATAGCATTCTACGAGAGAAGATCTATGTCAAGCAACCTGAAGGATTTGTCGATAAAGACCATCCCGAATATGTTTGTCTTCTCAACCGTGCTTTATATGGACTCAAGCAATCCGCTCTTTACTGGTACGACACGCTCAGAGCTGTGCTCGAATCACCAGAGCTCGAATTCAAGCGAGTGGAATCAGACCACGCTGTGTTTATGGTCCGTACGGAATTATCTACAGTCTACCTAGCGTTGCACGTTGACGATATGTCTATTTTTGGGGATGATGCAGTTTTAATTGCCAGCATCAAGGAGAAACTACAAGCTCATTTCAAAATGAAGGATTTCGGCCCATTTGCCAATTTAGGCGATCATCCCGCGAAATCCCGTTACTATTACGGCTGGATGGCCTGAGCTCCCCGGGAAGTGACTCGTAAGAAGTGACTCGTAATTTTTAATTCAACGCGGGGGATTTCGGTGAATTCCCCTAAATAAACTGCGAAAAACAAGGAAGTGACGCGTCACTTCCTCAGCGCATAGTGGGTAGGGGTTACGACCCTGATCATCCAGATCCAGAGGGCGACCAGACTCTATACCGCGAAGTTGTTGGTTCTCTCAATCATGCAGCCGTCTGGACACGTCCAGATATCGCATATTCCATCTCCAAACTTTCTCGGTTCCTGCACGATCCATCAATCGTGCATGTTAACGCAGCTAAGCACTTGCTGCGCTACATCAAGGGAACTCTCGATCTTCATCTCAAGTTTTC
>VBAU01000358.1 GCA_005883855.1 Bacteroidota bacterium | reverse complement strand
TCTATGATATTCGTCCTTGTTTTCTCTCCTGCCGACAAATAGTTTTGCCTCAAGTTTTCACTTTCCGAAAAAGAAAAAGTAAAAGAACTGCAGTAATTAAGAGCATCGCAGTGAAGTAGGAAAAACGAGCGATGGCTCTAAAAGAAAGGCAATCCGGAAAGATTGCCTTTCTCATACCACCATTTCAAAGTTGCTTAATCTCTAATTTTTAATAATGCAGGCCAATATCTCAGAAAATAAAAGGATCGAGTACTCTGCTTCCGAGGCATACGTATCGCTAAGTGAACTGACAATGCTGGAAGAAAATGAAAAGATTGAACTGACGCTGTCTGATCGAAGTGGCACAAAAGAACCTTCGACCACTATTTCCGTGGAGGGAAAAATGCCCCATTTTTATGAGCTCAAAATTAGAGTGAGGAAATATGATTTTCTTTAGCGCTGGTTCCGTGTCTTCATTATATAGCTTTACGATATGAACATCAACAAAGAGTGGCACCAAGCTCACCCTATGCCAAAAAATCCATCCGTTGATCAAAGGATTGAATGGCACATTGAACACAGTAAAAATTGCGCCTGCCGGGATATCCCTCCCAAATTAAAAATGGAAATCAAAAAAAGAAATATCAAACTTCCGGGGAAGAAGAGCGCGTAGCCAAATTCAGTACAGTAAATTCTTCAGCTTTTCCACATTTGCGATATTGATCTTGCCGTCTTTGATTTCAACTAACTTTTCCGCTTTGAAGTCGCTAAGAGTGCGAATCAGCGATTCAGTCGCCGTACCAACGTACTGCGCAATATCCTCACGGGAGATTTCAAGTGGTCTGTTTTGACCTTCCACATTGAACTTGTGATGGATGTCTACAAGCGCCTTCGCTACTCTTTTGCGCAAAGAACTATACGCCAAATTTAACAGGCGGTCTTCCTTCTCTTTTACGTTCTGCGTTATGATCTTTATGAATTTTGTGGCAACAGAGATGTCCCCAAATATCAGGTCGTGAAAATCATCTTTTGGGATTTGGATGATCTCTGACTCCTCGAGTACAACGGCCGTATCATCATAATTCCTGTCTTCGATCAATGCAGGATAACCAATAAAGTCACCGGGGCTATAGAGGTCGGTAATGTATTCCTTACCATCCTCATTAGACTTAAAAGCTTTCACTTTGCCTGACTTCACATAATACAGATATCGGGGACGTTTCGCTTCGGTGTAGACAACTTGCTTCTTTGAATAAATCTCCGACGTATAATCGTCTAATTGAAGCGGAAGCATTCCGGTGGCGCGCAGATCATTCGCCAGCTCGCTTAATCCCTTCCCCGTCGCATTATATTTTTTGTGGAGGACGTCATACTTCTGCAACCGCGACTCGATTGCATTCATTAATTCCAATTCTTCAAATGGCTTAGTTACGTAATCGTCCGCTCCCATCTCCATTCCTTTTCTAAGGTCGCTGCGTTCGGCTTTTGCCGTCAAAAAAATCAGGGGAATGTCTTCCGTCGCCGGATTTTTTCGTAGCAGATGTAGTACACCGTAGCCGTCGAGTTCCGGCATCATGATATCGCAAACAATCAAGTCAGGCTTTTCTTTCAGCGCAACTTCAATTCCTCTCTTCCCGTTTTCCGCGGTGAGAGTTTTGTAACCACCCAGGGACAGTATCTCCGAAGTATTTTCACGAATGTCATCGTGATCGTCAATGATTAAAATTTTTTTTTGCGACATGCTGATGATTGATATGATCCAAGAACGACAAACTAATGCAAAATACTTAAATGTCCGCATTGACAAAAATCGTTCGTAGGGAAATTCCTTTCGCAGAGTAGAGAAACCATTAAGGAATTTAAGGAAGTTAAGCCTTAATGTCTCTTAACTCCTTAATGGTTTAAGGGAATTCTTTAATGGTTAAATGATTTCTGCAGAGAACCATTTACAAACTTCACGCAAATTCTTCTTCATTTTCCCTTAATAAGGGTAATCGAATACTTACCGTAGTTCCAACGTCCAGCTTACTTTCCAAAATAATGTCACCTTTCAAAAGATCAAGATATCTTTTCACGATCGGCAAGCCTAGCCCGGTTCCCTGCACATTCGTAACATTTTTCCCTCGGAAAAAGGTTGTGAAAAGATGACCCTGGTCCTCATCAGGAATGCCCACACCCTCATCTTTGATTCTGATGAATAATTGCTCACCTTTATTCTGCGCCGTAATCCAAACTGTCGAATCTTCTTTGGAAAATTTCAAGGCGTTTGACAGGAGGTTAATGAGTATATTTTTCAGTAAACGCTTATCTGCAATAAAACTTTCCTGGCCGTCATATTTGTAAATGATTTGCTGACCTTTTTTCTGAATGGCTCTCATTTCATCCACTACGTCTTCAATAAAATCTTTGACGGTGAAAGAGGAGATGTTGACAGTTAACTTTCCCTCTTCAAGTTTTCCGAGTGACAGGAAATCCTCAAGCAATCCATTTAGATGGCTAACCGAATCTTTGATCTTTTTCAAATGACGCTCTCGTTTGTCGTTTTCCTCAGTTTGCACATATTTTGAGATCAACGTGGCAGATGACAGGATTGTACTGAGAGGCGTGCGAAATTCGTGGGAGGCCATGGAAACGAACCGGCTTTTTATTTCATTCAACTGTTTTTCCTTATCAAGTGCCTCGCTCAACTCCATCTGTGACTCCTCCAACTTTTGAAGCGCCTCCTTCAGAATGAGCGTTCTCTCCTCCACCTTTGCTTCAAGGTGCGCATTCAGCCTCCTCATATCGCTGGCCATCTTCTCGAGCTCCTTCTGTTGTGACAAAATGTTTCTTTCAATCTCCTTCCGGTGCGTGATGTCAACAATGAACGCTATGACAAAAAGTTCCGCTTCGCGGCTATAAAAGCTGAGGCTCACCTCGACCGGCACATCCGTATTGTCTTTTCTTTTTCCAAATAGCTCACGACCGTGGCCCATGACACGATTTTGGGGGTGCTCATAAAATCCGGCGCGAAGTTGCTGGTGGTGATGACTAAATCTTTGTGGAATGAGCATTTCAACCGGCCGGCCAATGATCTCCTTTGCGTCATATCCAAACATTCTTTGGGCTGCCGGGTTAATTAAAACAATGTTACCTTCTCCGTTAGTCAGGATAATACCCTCAGTCGCATTCTCAAATAATGACGTGAGATGAGTGGGATCCACATTCATGGTGTTCGCTTCAATCAGCCCCAAATTAATGAAAACAAGGCAACTAATAAAAAGTCAGGGAGTAGGGAGTCGATAGTCAGTAGTCAGTAGTCAGTAGTAATATAAATTACATGGTCATATTGTTACGGGTCAGACGTTGTTTAATTTATCTGACTATTTGACTTTTATGAGCGATGAGATTACTCTTTTCTTTCAAGAAGTTCTTTTTCCATCGCAATGGCCCGTGGGAAGAGAATATCATTTTCCAAATGTATGTGCTGGACAAGGTCGTTGTCGATCTCCAGCAACTTCATGAATGTTACCTTGTGGCTGACGCACGCTCCCTCAGGCAATGTGTAATTGTCTGTGATCTGTCTCATTTGTTGCAGAATCGTGTTCACAGTCTCGTGCTCGTGATGCATTACATTTTCTACAGGCTTACGCAATGTGCGCACCAAAAGACCGGCGTAGGATTCTTGGCTGTAATAAGCGTGGGCAATTTGCCGAATGTACGGGAATATGATCGTCTCCTCCTGCTCCATGTGTGGAAACATTTCTGTGGAAAGGC
>VBAU01000357.1 GCA_005883855.1 Bacteroidota bacterium | reverse complement strand
ATGAAGAAACTCAAGAAGCATCTTGCTGTCATTCTAAATGTACAATGTATGCTTTTCATTACATACCAGTTAATCATAGTACATGGCAAGGAAATTATCAGTCCAGACTTATGAAAGAACATGAAAGAACAAATCAGCATCAAAGAACATGGATGACAAAATCTTTATCTAAAGGACAATCTACATTGAAATTATCCTCAATTGATGACTCCATGGATGATGAAGCAGTCTGGATATGTATTCAGTGTGCATGGTTGTTAGCAACTGAGCATATTGCAATACATAAATTTGGCAAAATTCTTGAATCCCACCTAAGTAACCTGGGTTATTCTCCAAACAGTTATGATGATGATCACACGGCATGGGAGTTAATAGAGATGCTTGGCCAGTACTTTCGAAAATTATTAAGAAACAAAGTTATGGCCTCTCCTTACTATGGAATTTCAGTGGATGAAACAACAGATGCATCAATGATGACACAACTTATTCTTTATATTAAGTATTTGGAAAGAAATGGAGATGGAGATCTTGTGGTTGTCGTGAAATTTTTGGATCTTGTTACTCCTGAAAGTGGCACTGCTGAAAGCATTACTGTAAATTTTTCTATATTTTCTACTAATGACAGAATGCAATACATCAAGTCTTAAGGAGCTTTGGACTATCATTTAAAAGACTTGTTGGATTTGGTTCTGATGGAGCATCTACCATGCTTGGACCAAATAGTGGGGTAGCAGTGAGATTAAAGATATGAAGTCCAAGTCTTCTACCATTTCACTGTCCAGCGCATCGGGTAGATCTTGCTATTATGGATGTTGTAGAAGATGTAAGTCCTTTTTTTGTTTGTTGACTAATTTAGAATATGTTTCTCAATGATATTGAGACTTTGATGAAGAATATCCATAATTTCTACAGTCATTCATCCAAACGACAAAAGTCGCTGAAGAAAGTAGCAACTGCAACATTCGAACTGGAAAAGAAGGAGCAAAGGGAGCTACATCAGAAGTTAAGATCTCTAGAACAGAGCTTGGAGGAAGCAATTCAAGAAGGTAATATAAGAAGATAATCATGATTGATTTAATAGGACAGGAAACTCTCAAGAGACTTCCATCTTTGAAGACAAAGTGTTGGGCTGCCACCAGATGGCTGTCAAGATCTGAATGCATGAAAGCGATATGTGATGCATTACATTATCTTTTGGATCACTTAAGACTTGAAATGACAACTAACTCAAAAAAGGAGACTCGAGAGCATGCAGCTGGGCTGTACAATGATTTAACAGATTATAATAACTTCATGTTTATATTCTATTATAAGGAGGTTGCAGAAACTATCGCTATTACCACAAAGAAACTACAGTATCGAGACATCCAGATCTCTGATGTCGGTCGATATGTTCTTGACTTGTGTCGGATATTGAAAAAAAATTATCCTCAAAACAGCAGGCATCCAGAAGAACTAATGGCCAAGGGATATGCGGATAAAATTGTAGTAGAACTATTTGGAGAAGATCCATTGAATAGTAAGATCTGTCATCAGATGATGCTAATTTTATAGAGCTTATTGAGTTAGAAGAAGGCTTACAGCCTCCAAAACCTGTTGAATTTTTTGAGGGCACAGATACTGATGAAAGACGAGTCACACGTCATAAGAATATAACCGGAGCATATGTTGATCTTCTATCCAAAAGAAAGCGGGATGAGATGGTGCCAAATGAGCCTGATTCTGAAGCTCAAAGTTTCCACACCGATGTATGGATTTCATTATTCATTTTGAACTAATAGAATAGTTTACTTTAACCTGGAGAGGGCACAAAATTCGAGGCAAAGACAGCTACTTAATTCCATGGCAAAGAATCATGGAGTTCTCTAATGATGTTGCCAAGGCTCTTGAAAAGTGGTTTCCCAAGACGAACTTTTTGAAGGCCTTGGAAATTGTAAATCCAAGTGCCTGGAGAGAAAATCATGATCCTCGATTTAGAACAGGTCCTTTCAACTTTCTTTTAAATTTCTACTTACTAGCAGTGGATAAACTACACCCTGATTTTATGGATCGATGCAATGTTCTTCAGATGCAATATCATGATCTCCTTGAGGAAGATTTTCGTCCTCAATTTGAAATGTTTCTTGCCAACAATCAGGATATTGTGCGACATATGAACGAAAGAGATTTTCTTAAATATATGCTTAGACAGACAGCTGAGGGACCATATCAAGAGTTTGTCCGGTAATTTCCAATTGTATGAATCTAAGTTCAGTGTAAATCATATTACTGCCATTTTGGTAGCGACAAGTGTTGACTGTGAAAGAGGATTTTCTGAGTTAAATGACACGAAGCATGATAAGAGGGCCAGGTTGGAGGAAAATCATCTGGAGCCGCTCATGAGAATTTCAACAATGAAGAGTTCCTTGATGGAACTTAGAGAATATAAGACAGTACTGGTTCAAATGTGGAGAAACAGAAAGTCGAGAAGAGATAAAAATAAGGCTGACTTTATTATTATTTCTCATAGACATAAGCAGAGAGATATTG
>VBAU01000011.1:337-12100 GCA_005883855.1 Bacteroidota bacterium | reverse complement strand
CGGTACGGTGAACTCGTCAACGAACACACCGACCGATTCAGCAGTTGTCGTTGTGAAGGGCACGAAAAAAGCATTAGCGGTGACCACGGATTGTAACAGCCGTTTTGTTTTTGCTGATCCATATAAGGGAACGATGATCGCGGTGAGCGAGGCTGCGCGTAATATCGTGTGCACAGGGGCTCAACCCCTGGGTGTTACAAACTGTCTCAATTTTGGGAATCCATACGATCCGGAAGTGTACTATCAATTTGTCTATGCCATCAAAGGCATGGGAGAAGCGTGTCGAAAATTTGATACCCCTGTTACAGGTGGCAATGTCAGCTTTTATAATCAAAATCCCGAAGGGCCAGTCTATCCAACGCCAACGATAGGAATGGTTGGTTTGCTGGAGAACATAAAACATAAGATGACTCTTGATTTCAAGAAAGAAGGTGAGTTAATCTATTTGCTGGGAAACATAACGGACGATATCAATTGTTCAGCATACCTGCATGAAATTTGCAACATCGAATTTTCTCCAGCTCCACATTTTGATTTGGATGATGAATACGAGCTTCAAAGGAAATTATCTCAGCTGATTTCAAAGCAATTGATCAGGTCCGCACACGATGTGAGCGAGGGCGGTCTGTTTGTAACACTGTGCGAATCTGGGTTCAATCATGACCTGGGATTTTCCATTCAAACGAAAACCACGATAAGAAAGGACGCTTTTCTCTTTGGCGAGGGACAAAGCCGTGTGGTGGTTACCGTGGGACTCGACAAGGTGCACGATTTTGAAAATTTTGTGCAGGGGTTCCCCTTTGAAAAGATCGGCGTGGTTTCCACAGGAGAAATTGTGGTAAATGGTGATTTCTGGGGAACGATTGATTGGTGGAAGGACAGGTACGACGAGGCTATTGAAAAATATTTATCAAAAGAAGAAGCGGGTTCCGCTTTAAGCTCAATTTAAGGTTGAGTTTCAGGTTGTGGAAGTTCAGTATTCTCAGCCTACATTACAATGGACAAAAGTGAAGTCATCATGGTGACCGGCGCTGCTGGTTTTATCGGCAGCTGCATGGTTGGACATCTTAATGGGAGTGGCTACAACAAAGTTATTATAGTCGACGAGTTTGCCGAAGAGGAGAAGAAACCCAACTATCTCAAAAAAAAATTCATTGCTCAAATAGAGAGAAAGGATTTGTTTGGGTGGCTGGATAAGAATCAGATGACACCAGCTTTTGTTTTTCACCTGGGTGCAAGGACCGACACTACAGAATTTGACTATTCCATCCATGAAAAACTGAATGTAGAATATTCGCAGCAAATATGGAATTACTGCACAACAAAAAAAATTCCACTGATTTATGCTTCGTCCGCAGCTACGTATGGGAGCGGGGAACTCGGGTACAGCGATGATCACGATATCATTGAAAAACTCAAACCACTAAACCCCTATGGGGTTTCCAAAAACGAATTTGATAAATGGGTGCTTCGACAACCGCAGGACAAACAACCGCCCTACTGGGCCGGACTAAAATTTTTTAATGTGTATGGTCCAAATGAATATCACAAGGGGAGGATGGCCAGCGTGGTGTTTCATGCCTTCAACCAGATACAAAAGAGTGGTAAGGTAAAATTGTTTCGTTCGCATAATCCTTTGTATAAAGATGGTGAACAGCTTCGCGATTTTATTTTTGTGGACGATGTGGTAAGGGTAATGTATTGGATGATGGAGGTAATGAGTAATGGGCAGTGGGCAATAAGCAAAAATGGGATCTACAATCTAGGAACGGGAAAGGCAAGGGCATTTAAAGACCTGGTGACCGCTATCTTCAATAGCTTGCATATAAAACCCAACATTGAGTATATTGACACACCTGAAGATATTCGCGAGAAGTACCAGTACTTCACCGAGGCAGCTATGAGCAAGCTTCGCAAAGCGGGATACCAGCAGGAATTTCTCTCTCTTGAGCAAGGGGTCAATTCCTATGTGAAGAATTTTCTTGTTTCACATACTTACTATTAGGCTAATATGCCCCGGCATTTTGATTCCTGGGAAAGAGTATGTCATTTATTACATAAATGATTCCATTGCTGGACTCAATGTCGGGATTTATGACCTCAATGCCATTGACCAACACTTTGTCGCCCCTGAGTGTAATGATGAGCTCTTCGCCCGCAAGGGTTCTCAATTTTTCTCCGTCCTTCAGATCCTTTGTTTTCATCGAACTTGCGACAATATGGTAGCTCAGTATGTTGGCAAGATCCCGTTTCCTATTCTGCATTAAACTTTCATAGATGCCCGGTGGCAATTTTCTAAAGCCTTCGTTAGTCGGGGCAAAAATGGTAAAGGGACCGGATTGACTTAGCGTTTCGATAAATCCTGTTGATTGGAGTGCTTCGTCGAGAATCGTATAGGAGCTGTCCGTCCTGATGTTATCAGCAATCGTTTTTGCTGAACTCATGTGTGAGGCTGTAGCAACCGGCATTTTTCGCTTTGCATTAGTGTCGCTTTTGTTGTCGTTATTGCATTGAATTGAAAAGGACCGGAAAACCAATGCCGGCAATAACAATTTGCTTTGCATAGTTGGATCAGGTTTATGTTCCTCAAGGCCGGGTTTCGAGCAGGTAATTATCAGTAAAGAAATATACTGCTTTATTTTATCAGGAGCAATTTATCTTTATGGAAACTTAACTGATGCATAGAAAAATCGCCATCATCGGCGGTGGAAATCTGGGAGCTGCTATTGCCGAGGGTTTGCTGAAAAGTAAATTCAGCAAAACTTCAGAGATCACCGTCACACGACGGAACACTTCCATCAATCCATTAAAACCGCTCGGTATTGAAATCACAAGTGACAATCATGCCGCGGTAAGAAAATCCGACGTGATCATCCTGGCCGTAAAACCATTTCAAATCGTTGAACTTTTAAAGACGATCAAAAAAGATATTTCCGCTGACAAAGTTTTGATTTCCGTTGTAACGGGTGTCACCATGCAGGAAATTGAAACAGCAATTGAGAAGAAGATCTCGTTGTTCAGGGCCATGCCGAACACAGCGATTTCAATAAGGGAGAGCATGACCTGCCTGTGCCACCAGCATGCAAAGGAACATGACGTAAATTATGTGCACGAACTTTTTAGCAAACTCGGAAAAGTTATCTCCATTGATGAAAAACTAATGGAAGCTGCAACGATCTTAGGTGCCTGCGGCATTGCCTATGCCATGCGTTATATACGTGCCAACATACAGGGCGGTATTGAAATTGGATTTGATGCTGCCACGGCGTCATTGATCGCCGCTCAAACTGTAAAAGGTGCGGCCGAATTATTGTTATTGAAAAAATCACATCCGGAGCAGGAAATTGATAAGGTTACAACACCCAAGGGGTGCACCATTGCAGGGCTAAATGAAATGGAGCATCGAGGATTCAGCTCTTCGCTGATAAGGGGAGTGGTGGCCAGTTATAATAAGATTGCAAAGGATTGAATGCACTGATGTCGTGAGGCCACGGATGACACAGATGTTCACAGATGGCCGAGTATGCAAAGAATCTATCTGAATTCATTGGTGTAAGCTGTGGCAAGAATTAATTCTGTCGTTTCCAAGTTTCATATTTCATTTTTAAGCAATGACCGCACGGCCGGTAACCATGGCTAAGTGCTTGGAATTCGGAATGAAAGAAAACTCGATTTTCTTTTTTCATCCGCTTACCTGATTTACACGACAGCGTTCCATAAATTTTCAATTGCCTGTTTCCTGCCAATCTGATTTCTCCTTTATGGATCAGCGATATTAATTGAGCCTTTCGTAGTTCGGAATGAAGATACATGGAGGCGGTATAATGATCGTGCGTTGCGAGGATGCCTCGCACGACACATTTAATTCTTCTCCTCCATGGCTATCTCCCAAAGAATGTTGCAGAGTTCCTGCGGCTTGCTAAAGAATGGCGAATGACTTGTAGCCAAACTGTACACTCTATTGCAAGGCGTTTCTGTGTACATTTTTCTCTGAATGAAAGGAGTCACTGCCTTATCCTCTGTACACTCAATATAAAATCTCGGTACTCTTCCATAGTTCTCTTCACTTAACCGCAGCGGTGTGATGGCTGATTCTACTGGCTCATGACTGAGTAAGAGCTTTGCGAGTTCCGTAATGTTGTCATCACAGTCAGCGTACAACCCTTCTTTATAAATTTCCTGCTGTAATGTATGTGCATTCAGTTGTTCATGCATCGTGACATATGGTTTTAACACGCCTTTGGTATCCTGCATGGAATACTCTTTTTGTGTTTTGCCATTTGGAATTAAATAGGCAGCGAGGTACACTAGTTTCTCAATCTTATCAGGGCGAGACTCTGCAGCCTGCGAAATCATGATACCATTTTTACTGTGTCCCACCAATATCACTTTGCCTTCAATATTGTCGATGAGCTTGCAGATCTTCTCCACGGTGGATTGCATTCTTACTTGGTTGATCGGTGTCTTATCCCTTCCCATAGCCGGCAGATCAATGGCAATGGCCTTGTGACCTTGCTTTTCCAGGATGGGAATGACCTTGTGCCAATTCCATGAGCTATGCCATGAACCATGAATTAAAATAAATGTTTTCATTTTGATTTATTTGATTGCTAAAATTTGTATGCTGAAAAAGCGAAGTGAATCGTTCGGTCAATTGTCTGCATCAACTTTTGCAGCCTCCCAACCGATCATCGCGGTCTTCCTGTTGCTGCCCCAGTGATACTGGCCGATAACTCCGGTTGATTGAATCACGCGGTGACATGGAATTAAGAATGCGACTGGATTATTTCCGACGGCAGAGCCTACAGCTTGCGAAGCCTTAGGAGTATGAAGCGCTTCTGCAATGTTTCCGTAAGTCAATAACCTTCCCATTGGAATTTTGAGAAGTGTTTCCCAAACTTTTAGTTGAAATGCCGTTCCTTTCAGATGCAACTTTATCTTGTCGAGATTTTCCCAATCTTTTGTGAATATGTACAAAGCGTTTTGCTGGATAAGGTCAACCATCTGTTTGTACTGTGCATTCGGAAAAATTTTATGGAGAGCTGCCAACGCTTGCTGCTCATCATCGGCAAAAGCCATGTGGCAAATTCCTTTTGACGTAGAAGCGACCAGTATATTGCCAAACGGACTTTCAGCATAGCTATAATTGATCGATAAATTTTCACCTCCATTCTTATACTCTCCCGGTGTCATACCCTCGATATTTATAAACAGGTCATGCAAACGCCCGGTTCCTGATAGCCCCGTTTCAAATGCAGCGTCAAATAAGCTTGAGCGTCGATCTTTTAGAATATTTTTTGCGTGCTCAACACTGATGTATTGCAGGAATTTCTTCGGGCTCACGCCGGCCCAATCCGTGAATAGTCGTTGGAAATGGTAAGGGCTCACGTGGATTTTTTCCGCTACTTCATCCAGGCCCGGCTGGGTCTTGAAATGAGTTGTTATATACCCAATGGCTTCTTCAATGCGATCAAAATTGGTCTTTTCTTTCTCTTTCATTTTTTTCTTTTGATGACACAAATCTAGACATGCCAAAGATGGGTAACAACCCGAAACTTGCGGAGTTTTTCAAAATAATAAACAAGGAACAAAGAACAAGGAACAGAGAACGTTGAAGTATGTACAGCATTCATCATTCGACATTCCTTGTTCCTCTTTTGATCTTCTCCAATAAAATCACCGGACGTACAAGTGAGTGACACAACCGGTGTTGAACAGAATTACCGAAGCTGGTAACACCAAAATATCACTGCTCATAAACAAGTTCGTTGCTCATCACGTCAATGAATAATGAACAAGGAACAGAGAACGTTGAAGCAGGTACAGCATTCATCATTCGACATTCCTTGTTCCTTGCTCGATATTCTCACTGCTTATAAATAACTCCGTCCTTCATCACGAACACAACTTTTCCAAAAACTTTTGGATCTTTTAGCGGATCACCATCGACGGCAACGACATCGGCAAACTTGCCGGGCTCGATGCTTCCCACCTGGTCTTTCATGCCAAGGAGATCAGCGGCATTTATCGTGGCTGCTTTTATCGCGTCCATAGGT
Source organism: Bacteroidota bacterium (assembly GCA_005883855.1). Lineage (GTDB taxonomy): Bacteria > Bacteroidota > Bacteroidia > Chitinophagales > Chitinophagaceae > VBAU01. Next base: position 6,044 of record VBAU01000011.1, on the reverse strand, counting down.
TTCATGCCTGCTTCAATCATGTATGTAAATTCGAGCCAGTTCATACCGTGCCTGTAAACGCCTGCATCAGTGCCGAAGGCGATCTTCACACCGGCCTTGTAGGCCCTGGCGAAAGTGCTTTGCAATTTAGGCCCGATCTCAACCGCCTTCCTGGCAACAACTGGAGGATAATAATTTGGAATTTTTGCCGAATCGGAAACAGACTTACCGGCAATAATTGTAGGGACATACCATGCATTACGTTTTTTGAACAGTTCAATACACTCATCGTCCATAAGCGTTCCGTGTTCTATTGAAATTACACCTGCACGGAGAGCTCTTTTAATTCCCTCCGCACCGTGGGCATGCGCCATCACTTTGAGACCATAATCGTTTGCAGTTTGCACGATAGCCTTCATTTCCTCTTCGCTGTACTGTGAGCCGCTGCCGTTTGAAGACACGTCAAGAACCCCGCCGGTCGCCATTATTTTAATTACATCCGAGCCTTCCTTGTATCGCTGTCGAACTGCTTTCATGCATTCATCCACACCATTAGCCACCCCAACTCGGGGTCCGGGGTCACCCATCAAATCGCTGCGATAACCATTGGTTGGATCGCCGTGGGAACCCGTTGAACCAATCGGCGTTCCTGCAGCAACAACACGCGGGCCGTCAATCAATCCCTGGTTAATTGCTTTCTTCAGTGAAATCACTACGCTTCCCCCGGCATCACGCACTGTTGTAAACCCAGCAAGAAGTGTTCTTTTGGCAAATACTACACTTCGGTAAGCATAGTCGACATCGTTTAATTGAAACCTCTCCAGGTAGGCATTTGGATTGGTTTCGTGACTTAGGTGAACATGGCAATCGATCCAGCCCGGTGTAACCGTTTTTGTTTTCAGATCGATCACCTTATCGTTGGGGCCAGCGGACGAAAAACCGTTTTCAACAGAGACAATTTTATTTTTCTCGATCACGATGGTCATGTTCTTTTTGGGTTCATCCGAAATTCCATCGATTAAAGCGCCGCACCAGATATAAAGCTTTTGAGCGGAGAGTTGGAACGAGACAATAAAAGTGAGCAGGATTAGGGGAATTTTTTTCATATTGTTTTGGTTGGGGAAATAAAAGTAATGAAAACAATCGCAATATATTTTTTGATGACTGGCAGTTAAATTGCGACGGGTTGTGCATTGTGCAAGAGTCTCCACACAGTCATTTGACTTTTGCCCCGGTGGGCAGGATTTTTGTAACCTTAATACAGAAATCATTTTTCGCGATGAAATACGAAGACATTCCCAACAAAAAATGGTGGAAAGAAGCAATCGTGTACCAGGTGTACCCAAGGAGCTTTAAAGATAGCAACGGAGACGGTGTTGGTGATCTTGAAGGAATGATATCCAAACTGGATTACTTGCAGAGCCTCGGCATTGATGTGGTCTGGATCAATCCGATTTTTTCTTCGCCTAATGATGATAATGGTTACGACATCAGCGATTACAAAGGGATCATGAAGGAATTCGGGACAATGGGGGATTTCGATGAACTGCTGGAAGGCCTTCACAAACGAAAGATCAGATTAGTGATGGACCTCGTCGTCAATCATACCAGTGATGAACATGGCTGGTTCGTGCAATCAAGAAGCAGCCGGAAAAATCCTTACCGGAATTATTATCACTGGTGGCCAGCGGAAAAAGGAAGGCCTCCACATCGTCCAAGTTTTTTTGATGAGAAAGGAAGTGCATGGCAATACGATCGAAAAACCAATTCTTATTATTTACACATTTTTTCTATCAAACAACCTGACCTCAATTGGCAATGTAACCAAATGAGAAAAGAGATTTATGACATGATGAAATTCTGGTTTGACAAAGGAGTCGATGGCTTTAGGATGGATGCTATAACATTTATTGCGAAGGATGAAAGTGTTCCCGAGTTCACAGAAGATGAAATACAAAAGCAATATGGCGAATGGTCGGGATACTACGCGTCGCATCCTAAGTTGCATGATTATTTACAAGAGATGAACAAAGAGGTTTTATGCAAGTTTGATATCATGACCGTGGCCGAAGGGCCCGGCATTTCACCGGAGGAAGCGCACAAAATTGTGGATCCTTCACGTCATGAGTTGAATATGTTGTATCATTTTGAAGGGATGGGGATCGGTTACGTATTTGGCGAGTTCAAAAGAGTTGATCCAAACGGATATGATCTTGTCAAGTTTAAAGAGGTGTATACAAAATGGAATCATGTGTTCGCGCGAAAAGGGTGGGGCACAATTTACCTCGGCAACCACGATCAACCGAGAATGGTAAGCCGTTGGGGAAATGATTCGCCCGAGCTCAAAGTGCCCTCGGCCAAAATGCTGATCACATTTTTGTTAACGATGCATGCTACTCCATTTTTTTATTTCGGTGACGAAATTGGGATGAATAATATCCGGTTTGACAAAATTTCTGACTACCGTGACATTGAGACGATCAACATGTATAAACAAATAAAAAGAAAAAAGGGAGACGTAAAACGCTTTTTGGAGAACCAGAAAGAATCAGCAAGAGATAACAGTCGGACGCCATTTCAATGGGACGATTCACCCAACGCTGGCTTTACCACCGGGACGCCATGGCTAAAAGTGAATCCAAATTATGTGGAATGTAACGTTGCAAACGAGGACGAGGATCCCGATTCCATTCTGAATTATTTCCGTAAAATGATCAAGGTTCGAAAAGCACACCCCGTTTTATTATATGGGCACTACCACTTGCTGGATGAAGAACATAAGCAGATTTATGCATATACCCGTACCCTGGCTGACGAAAGGTTTTTGATTCTGCTTAATTTCTCAAAAGAAAGCCTGGACTACAAAGTTCCTGGCGCTTTTCGGCATGATGAGGAGGTTTTAATTAATAACTATAAGACTTGCGAACAGCACAGGGACAAAATTCATTTGCAGCCTTACCAGGCGATTGTGATGCAGGCGCGCAGTGACGAGCAATAGACAATAAGCAATCGGCAGTAGGCAGTAAGCAGGTTCCCTATTCACCATTGACCATTCACCATTCACCATTCACCACTCACGAGATCTCGTTCTTCACATTCAAATCAACTCCTGCATAAAAGCCGAGATCCTTATTTTTTAAAAGCTTCGTCCAGAAAATAATTTGTCCGGTGTGATACGAATAATGTTCCGTGACATGAACAATAATGCCAATGCCCGAATAGGTATAACCTTGAACTTTTCTCTTTCTTAGCAACTCGGGCGTGCTGACGTTTTGCATTACGCCCTTTGCCTGTTCCAGTGTTGATATCAGCCTGTCAAATAATTCAGGCTTTGAATAGCCGGCATCTGCAGAAAATTCTTTATCCCGATCCCTTGCGTCCGGAATACTTCCAAGAGATGAAATAGCATATTGCCTGATGTTACCGCACAAATGAAGGATCAAATTGCCTATGCTGTTTGAATTTTCGTTTGGGCGCTTCCATGTTTCCGATTCGTCGAGTTCGACAAGGCACGATTTTAACCTTCTTGTGTTCTCATCAATCCGGTGTATGGACTGATCGACGAATTCTTTTTTAAATTCTTCCGACATTCTGATGGTTTTTATCAAATTTAATTCATTACGGGAACTGAATAGCCGTTAGGTTTGTACGTTTGCCGAAGTTGGAAATGTTGAAAAAAATTATATTGCCGATTTTAAAGAGTTCTCGTGGGTAATTACGCAAACTCAAAATCTAAGCCTATGTCTGCAATGAGTAAGCCGAAAGAAGACTGCATAAGCGGATATGCGTCTGTGAATGGATTAAAAATGTATTACGAAATTCATGGACACGGAAAGCCACTTGTTTTGATCCATGGGGGAGGTTCTACTGTACAAACAACGTTTGGAAAGATACTCCCATTGCTTGCGCAGCACTACAAGGTGATCGGCGTCGAGTTGCAGGCACATGGGCACACAAGCGATCGCAGCACGGATGAATCCTTTCAGCAGGACGCCGCGGATGTTGTGGCATTGCTTGAATATTTAGAAATAAGAAAGACTCATTTCATAGGTTTTAGTAACGGCGGGCATACGGCCATGCAAATTGGGATCAGTTACCCTGCGCTTGTGGATAAACTGGTATTGATTTCGTCATTTTATCAGCGCGACGGAACTGCGCCAGGTTTTTTTGACGGTTTGCAGACAGCTACGCTGGAAAATATGCCAGCTCCATTAAAGACCGCTTATTTGCAGCTCAACAATGATCAAAAAGGCTTACAGACAATGTTCAATAAAGACAGAGACAGGATGCTGCGATTTAAAGATTGGACTGACGAGGAGATACATTCCATACAAGCCCCAACGTTGGTGATTGCCGGCGATCACGACGTGGTCACGCCGGAACACGCCGCAAAGATGTCCCGCCTAATTTCCAATGCAACATTGATGATACTGCCCGGTACGCACGGATCTTTCATAGGAGAAGCATGCACCGCGGAAGAAGGAAGCAAAATGCCAGAAATGACAGTTAGAATAATTGAAGAATTTCTGAACAAATAATAAGGAATAAATCCTTGCTGTTCTTAGTGAGCCCGCAGGAAAAGAATAACTTTAGCGCGTATAGCATTGCTTGCCTGCCGTTGTAATGAACCGAAAATTTCCATACCGGTATCGTGTTCTCGTTTTTCTTTTTTCGTTGATGTTTATTACCTACCTGGATAGGATTTGCATCGGCCTGGTGGGTAAACGAATCATTACAGAATTTCATTTGACAAATGAACAGTTTGGCTGGGTGTTGTCCGCATTTTCACTTGCTTATGCCTTGTTCGAAATTCCATCTGGCATTTTGGGAGATAGAAAAGGACAGAAGATGGTTTTAACACGCATCGTTTTGTGGTGGTCTTTATTTACATTCTTAACCGGAGCAGCAACAGGTCTGCTTTCCCTCATCATTGTCCGGTTTCTTTTTGGTGTAGGTGAGGCCGGAGCCCTTCCTAACGCATCCGGTGTTATATCGCGCTGGCTGCCGGCGAACGAATTGTCACGAGGGGTGGCTGGAGCGCTTGTTGGTCAGATCGCGGGCGCCGCTTTTGCACCGTTCATTGTTGTTCCGATTGCTATGGCTTTCGGCTGGCGCACTACCTTTTTTGTGAATGCCTTTGTCGGGTTGTTATGGGTAATTGTCTGTGTGCGCTGGTTTCGAAATAATCCGTCCGAAATGAGGGGAATAACAGACGAAGAAAAAAAATTCATTGAGAGGAATCGCTGTTTTGTTAGCCACAGTCAAACTATTTCCTGGAAAAAGGTTCTTGCAAACCGTAGCCTTCTTGCTTTAGTATCATCTTTTTTTTGTTCTCAGTGGGGTATGTATTTCTTCATCGCCTGGATGCCAGTATATCTTCAACAAGGAAGACATTTCTCGGAAACGAATATGAAGTTTATCACTTCACTGATTTTTATACCCGCTATCGCGACAAGCCTCGTTGGCGGCATGTTGAGCGACCGGCTCGTGAGAAAAAAAGGATTGAAGTTTGGCCGATGCTCCATCGGTATGCTCTCGATGGGCATAAACAGCATTTTATTTCTAATCGAGGCTACGACGGCCAGCAACACGATACTAGTGACCAGTTTTATTGCTGGCTTTGCGTGTCAACTCATCCTGGGAGTTGTCGCGTTTGCAGTGTGCCTGGACATAGGGGGCAACCATGTCGGTGCCGTATCAGGTTTCATGAATTGTATTGGCCAAATAG
>VBAU01000011.1:0-268 GCA_005883855.1 Bacteroidota bacterium | reverse complement strand
TGCTTTGGTTTGCAGTTGACCCTACCAAGAAGTTAGTTTTGCAAAACGAAAAAAATCAAACCCACGAGCCAGTTCTTTCCTGATGTTCTTATTCGGTAGTTAGTTGGACCTCTGCCTTCAAGGTTGGTGAAAAAGACTTTGAAGTTTTCTGTCTTACGTACTTGTTAAGAAAAGACATCATGATAACGGTGATGCACATCGTTCCGATAACTACATAACCAAGTATATCGTAGTGTTGCAAGGGACCTTCTTTGGACTGTATCACGAT
>VBAU01000356.1 GCA_005883855.1 Bacteroidota bacterium | reverse complement strand
AAGGCACTCCGTTTAGGAATGCCCTTGATATAATTTGTGGTGCTTATTTTTATTTGGTTGCAGATGCCTTCCTCGCAAGTTTGCTCTTTAGATTAGCCGCCTTGTTCTTGTGAATGATACCACGTTTTGCCAACTTATCGATCATGCTTACAACTTCGGGTAATTTGTCCGACGCTTCCTTCCCACTCACGGCCCTTAGGTCGCGGATAGCGTTTCGGGTGGTTTTGCCATAAAACTTGTTTCTTTCGCGGCGCTTCGTTGCCTGGCGAACATCTTTTTTTGTAGCACTATGATTAGCCATACTCTTAAAATTTGGACGATCCGCCCATTGTTTGAAACGGGCGGGCAAAGGTAGGGGAAAGATTCTAGATTTTGGATCGAAGATTGAAGATTTTTAACCACTCATCCTTTAACTTTTTAACCATCCGGCCATTAAAACCATTAAGCAAACAATAAACGATATTTGCACTCCCGAGGACGGTGAGTCAAAATGAAAGATTTTTCCTATATCACCAATTCATCTCCAGCCTTCATCGAAAGTCTGTACCAGGACTTTGTAAGGAATCCTGAAACCGTGGACCCAGAATTTCGAAAATTTTTTGAGGGTTTTGACTTTGCGGTAAGTAATATAAAGCCACAAGCAAATGGAAACGGGGCCCAGGTTGCTGAAAAGAAGGAGGCAAAGACTTCAACAGCTGAAGGTCAAATCGACTGGATGAGAGAGATCCAGGTATACAGGATGATACTCGGCTACCGAAATAAGGGCCACTTGATTGCCAAAACCAATCCCATAAGAGAAAGAAAAGACAGGGGTGCCAATCTGGATCTTGATTTTTTTGGATTTACGGAATCAGACCTTGATAAAACATTTAATGCCGGTAGCCTGATTGGTTTAGGAAAAGCAAGTTTGCGAAACATCATCGACTATTTGAAGAAATGCTATGCTTCGAATGTTGGGATCGAATTTAAATATATCAGCGATCAAAAGAAAGTCGATTTCCTCACGAAGGAAATGGAAAAAGATTTTTTGAGTGCCCTGCCGCTCGACAAGAAGAAGAGGATACTCGAAAAACTAAACCAGGGAGTGATTTTTGAAAAATTCCTGCACACAAAATATGTAGGGCAGAAAAGATTTTCCCTGGAGGGAGGAGAGACCACCATACCGGCACTGGACGCCATCATCAATTTGGCCGCGGATAGTGGTGTGCAGGAAGTAATCATGGGCATGGCACATCGCGGACGATTAAATATTCTTGCGAATATTTTAGGCAAAACGTACGAACAAATATTCAGCGAATTTGAAGGAAGTAGAATTCCTGATCAAACAATGGGTAGTGGCGACGTAAAGTATCACTTGGGATTTAGTAGTGAAATTGAAACAACGGGAAATAAGAAGGTTTATTTGAAGTTGGCTCCTAACCCATCTCACCTTGAAGCCGTCGACCCCTTAGTAGTTGGTTTTGCAAGAGCAAAAGCGGATGTGATGTATCGATCTGATTTTGGAAAAATCCTTCCAATACTTATACATGGTGATGCCTCAATTGCCGGGCAAGGCATCGTGTATGAAGTGATACAAATGAGCAAACTGAAAGGGTATTACACGGGCGGCACGATTCACTTTGTGATCAATAACCAAATTGGCTTCACGACAGACTTCGATGATGCTCGGAGTTCCGATTACTGCACTTCATTAGCGGCAGCAATACAAGCGCCCGTACTGCACGTGAATGGCGACGACCCGGAGTCCGTTGTCAAATGCGTTGAGATCGCGACACGTTACAGGCAGCAGTTTAACTCCGACATTTTTATTGACATGGTTTGCTATCGTCGACATGGGCACAACGAAGGCGATGATCCGAAGTTTACGCAGCCGCATTTGTATGAAATAATCGGCAAACATCCCAATCCGCGCGAGGTGTACGTAAAACATTTGCTCGAAAATGGTGAGGCGGACGCACAAGAGCTTGCGAAGGATATGGAGAAAAAATTCTGGGGGGACTTGCAGGAACGTCTTGATGAAGTGAAACAGCACCCATTACCCTACACCTACCAAAAAGCCGAGCAATGGTGGAGAAGTTTGCGCAAGGCTACACCGGAGGATTTTGATCAGTCACCGATAACGGCTATTACTGAAGAAAGTTTCAGGAACGTTTTTACGGCCATCATGAAATGGCCCGAAGACTTTAAGCCGCTGAGAAAGGTTGAGAAAATTTTGCAGGACAAAATAAAATTGTTTGAAGCAGAGGCAAAGGTTGACTGGGCCACTGCCGAGTTAATGGCGTATGGAAGTTTGCTTGTTGATGGCAAGGATGTGCGAATGAGCGGGCAGGATGTCAAACGCGGTACTTTTTCACATCGTCACGCCACGCTGCGGGATGAAAACACTGATAAAAATCATAATCGCTTAAGTCATATTCCTGGAGCCGAGGGCAAATTCAGGATTTATAATTCACTATTGAGTGAATACGGAGTACTTGGATTCGAATACGGGTATGCCCTTGCAAATCCCAATGCATTAGTATTATGGGAAGCTCAATTTGGAGATTTTGCAAATGGCGCACAAACGGTGATTGATCAATTCATAGCGGGTGCCGAGCAGAAATGGAACCGCATGAATGGTGTTGTGATGTTGTTGCCGCATGGGTATGAAGGACAGGGACCAGAACATAGTAGTGCGAAAATGGAGAGGTTCCTTCAAATGTGCGCTGAGCTTAACATGGTAGTGACCAATGTCACAACAGCCGCGAATTTATTTCATTTGCTAAGGAGACAACTCAATTGGCCTTTCCGCAAGCCTCTCGTTAACTTTTCACCAAAAGCAAATTTGCGCCAGCCGGGAACATATTCGAAAATGGAAGAGTTTTTAGATGGAGGTTTCAAGGAACTGATCGACGATACATTTGTTCAGGACATAGAGCAGGTAAGGAAGGTTTTGTTCTGCAGCGGTAAGATTTATTTCGAACTTGCCGAGAGGCAGCAAAAAGAAGATAGGAGAGACATTGCGATAATTCGTCTTGAACAGCTATATCCATTACCCTACAAACAACTGGAAGCTTTTTACAAGAATTACAATAAGGCTACCTGGTTCTGGATTCAGGAAGAACCGCTGAACATGGGGGCTGCCAGTTTTTTGCAGATGAATCTAAAAAGTATAAATTATGGAGTTATCAGCAGACAGCCAAGCGCATCGACGGCCTCCGGGTATAATAAGGTTCACCAGCAGGAGCAGAATGAAATTATTGAGACAGCATTTACAATCTAGATGATAGTTGATGAGATAATAGATGATAGTTTTGGGATCGAGCGATTAAAATGAAAGCATCCTCTGCGGGAGAGCTTAAGCAAGTTCCCTGATTTGCGATCGGGCACAAAACCAGAAACGATTTTTATGATTGATATAAAAGTTCCAACGGTGGGGGAATCGATAAATGAAGTCACTTTAGTGAAGTGGCTGAAGAATGACGGTGATTATGTAGAGAGAGATGAAGTGATTGCAGAGTTGGAAAGTGAGAAGGCAACCTTTGAAGTTAATGCCGAACAAGCGGGTGTTCTAAAAACGGTAGGTCATGAAGGTGACACCTTGAACATCGGCGATGTGCTTGGAAAAATTGATGAATCGGCAGCCAAGCCGATGAAGTCGGAACCTGCAGTTCAAAAGTCCGGAGAAAAGGGAAATGGAATGATGAACAAAGAGGAAGGACAAAAAAACAAAAGTCAGGAAAAAGAAGAAAGAATTACAGAGG
>VBAU01000355.1:917-5725 GCA_005883855.1 Bacteroidota bacterium | reverse complement strand
ATGACTGCTCCGTATTTGAAGGCATTCAGATCAATACTAAGTCCGTATTAACTCCGTATCAAGTCCGTCCCCAACGAAGGCATGCTACGGACTTAGTACGGAGTTGCATGCTTCTTGTTATCTTTGAAATACGGGCAAATTATCCTAAATGGCCAAACAAGATGCAATATTCGTCAACGGCCGGATCGGCAACGTGATCTTTTATCGCTGGAAAGGGATCGGCTGTGCAAGAGCGGCCCCCGGGAGGGTGAGGCAAACAAAAGCGACCAGGCAAAGCGCAAAAGATTTTGGGCGTGCGGTGCAGTTGTCACGCCATCTTCGTTCTTTTCTTTCACCTGTTCTGCCGAACTACAAAAGCAAGGCAGTGATGCATACTATGAATGCAGCCTTATTGACGTGGCTGCGGCAGGAAAAGCCAATTGAGACACATATTTCCTTCGTTGGCCTGGAGTTTAATGAGAAGTCGACGTTGGCTTCAAGGCTCAGGCAGCGACCCGTTGTTGATTTCAGCGAAAAAGGGAAAATAGTTATTTCCTTTCCGCGGTTGAAGATCCCGGAAGATATTCTTGCACCACCGAACACCACAGCTGTTCGGATCGGCATTGCCGCCGCAGGCTTTATGCTTTCTCAATTCCAGCTTACCGCCTGTGCTTCGGTCAGTATAGAAATCCCTTACAAAGAGGGATCGTTACCGCCGATGAAAAAAGAGCTGGCGTTCAATTGCAAACCAGGCAGCCTGAATGTTATTGCCATGTCTTTGCGCTACAAAACCTCGACGAACTCAGAGGCAATGGAAATTACTGATCAGCGTTGGATGCCTGCGGCGATAATCGCGGCTCACATGTCAATAGTGAATAGTGAATAGTGAATAGTGAATGGTGAATGGTGAATGGTGAATGGTGAATAGTGAATGAGCTGCATTATTGACAATTCACAATTCACAATTGACAATTGACAATTCACAACTGCTTATTTCTTCACTTTCATTTTTAGCAACTGTCTCATTTCGTAAACCTCGTCACTATTTCTGAAACTGTCTTTGGGTACGAGGAAGAAGGAACGGCTGTCAAAATACAAATGGAAAAAATTAGGCGTTTCCAAAAATGTGCTAAGCGCTTTCCACGGCCACGCCCTCGATCCGCGCTCATTCCCCAATGAAAATCCTTGCTCGTCAAATTTCATGGTAAAACTGTCTTTGAATGTTGCCGCACGTCTATACACCAGTGCTGGTAACAAAAACCAGAAACTTATCATCAGAAAAAACCACATTATGGAGCCCGTCAACACGGCAAAGGAGGCAATTTTTTTAAGGTAGTAAAGCACCACGCAGGTTAGAGCAAACACATTCACGAGTATGAGCATGATCCTGATCTCAGGCCTGCTGATAAAATGGTAACGCAAGGCCTGCATGACCTGCTGCTTGTCGTAGCTGAAATGAATAGTCATGCTTAAATTACCTCAACATGCGGCAAGGTAATTAAATGCGCTGACGCGGATAAAATATTTGAGATGATGTCGTGAAAAAAGCCAATGAGGTAACCGAAAGTTTTTTGCTTACTTGTTCATCATTTGCTTTGCCTCGATGCTTAACGTGGCATGGGGCACCGCGCGAAGGCGCGCTTTATCAATCAATTTGCCGGTGACGCGACAAATGCCATACGTTTTATTTTCAATTCGCATCAATGCTTTCTCAAGATGATCGATAAATTGAATTTGCCGGCTTGCCATCTGGCTGAGCTGTTCTCTCTCCATGCTTACGCTCCCATCTTCCATTGTCATATAACGCGCATCTTCCATATCCCCGGTTTCATCTTTTCGCGTAATTAAACCCTGCAAATAAGTCAGTTCTTTTTTTGCAGCATCCAGCTTTTTTGTGATTATTTCTCTAAACTCTACAAGGTCGACATCGGAATAACGCTGAGTAGGGCCAGTATATTCATTCATAGGCGTGTCTAAGACTGATTTTGTGAATTCAGGTTCATATTTTTTTACTGATCGGGTTGTGGTTTTTGGTATTGTTACTTTCATGGGTTTCGGAGGCTCTTTTTTCAAAATGGGTTTTATGGGCGGTTTCACCGATACCAGAGATTTCGGACCGGCAACGGGTTTCTTGATCGCCGCAGGTTCTTTCGGCGCTGGTTTGCTAACCTTCGGCTCTGGCTTTTTTGAAACGGCTTTGGCAACAGGTTTTTTTGTTGCCGGTTTCTTTGCTACGGATTTCGCTGCCACTTTTTTAGGTACGGGTTTGGCTGGCTTCCCGACTGGACGGGCAGGTTTTGAAATCGCTTTTTGTGATGCTTTTTTCGCCGGCTTCGCAGCCCCGCCTACGTGACGCGCAGGCCTTTTAATGGCTGGTTTCCCCGTTTTACGCGGGGCAGGCTTTTTACTTGGCATACTATTACCCTTTTTTTAATACAATCACTTTCAGTGAGATATCGTTAATCTCAATTTCAGTACCGTCTTCAATTTCAGGCACTAATTCAAGCTTATCTGCCAGAATTTCGGCGCAAATATAGTCATTAAACTGAGCCAGTGAATTCTTTAAACCGTTGCTGGCTGCCACTTTAACCTCAATTCGATCAGTCAGCTGAAAACCGCTGTCCTTTCGGATTTTCTGAATGCGGTTCACAAATTCCCGGGCGTTTCCTTCATGCTCAAGTTCCGGCGTTACGGTAATATCCAGCGCAACCGTCAACGCCCCTCTATTGGCCACTGTCCAACCAGGAATGTCTTCACTGGTAATTTCAACTTCAGCGAGCTGTAATATTACTGGTTCGCTATCAATTGACAAATTATATTGGCCCTCTTTTTCAATTTTTGAAATGTCATCCTGCGTGAAGTTGGCAAGTGCAGCCGATACAGCTTTCATTTTCGGGCGGCGACGAAATTTGGCTTGATCTTTTTCTTAATAAACCCTTCGGTGTTGTCCAGGTAATCAATTTCCTTCACGTTGACTTCGGTCTTAATGAGGTCCTCTACCTTCTGTAATTGATGTTTCATTTTTTCGCTCAGCACCGGCATCAACAGTTTCTGCAAGGGTTGACGAACTTTTATATTTACTTTCTTGCGCAATGAAAGAATCAGCGAAGAAGCATCCTGCGCTAACTGCATTCTTTCCTCGAGAGCATTGTCGATCGCAGCTTCATTTGCAACAGGGAAATTAGTATGGTGAACCGACAACACACTAAATCGATGCGTCACTGAATCGAGGTTTTGAAATATAGCATCGCTGAAAAACGGCGAAATCGGCGCCATTAACCGAACAACCGTTTCCAGGCATTCATATAAAGTTTGATAAGCGCAAATCTTATCCTGTTCATATTCGCCTTTCCAAAATCTCCTCCTGCACAAACGCACATACCAATTGCTTAAATGTTTATCGACAAATTCTTCGATCAAACGACCTGCAATGGTTGGCTCAAATTCGTCCATAGCCTGGTTTACATTTTTTACGAGGCTATTTAACGACGAAAGAATCCACCTGTCAATTTCCGGTCTTTGCCCAAGCGGCACATACTGCTCAGTGAAAGCAAAGCTGTCTACGTTTGCGTACAGTGCAAAGAATTGATAAGTGTTGTACAACGTGCCGAAGAATTTACGCTGCACTTCTTTGATGCCGTCAACATCAAACCTGAGATTGTCCCATGGAGACGCGTTTGTAATCAAGTACCACCTCGTGGCATCAGCTCCAAATTTTTCAATCGTGGCAAAAGGATCCACGATATTCCCCAATCGCTTACTCATTTTGTTACCCTTGCTGTCGAGTACCAGTCCATTCGAAACGCAAGTTTTGTACGCGACCGAATCAAACACCAGTGCGGCGATGGCATGAAGGGTGTAGAACCATCCTCTTGTTTGGTCGACGCCTTCTGCGATAAAATCCGCGGGAAATGCTCTTTCAAATTCCGTCTTGTTCTCAAAAGGAAAATGCCATTGCGCATACGGCATAGCGCCACTGTCAAACCAAACATCGATGAGATCAGGAACTCGTTTCATCGGCTTGCCGTTGGGACTAACCAAAATGATTTCGTCAACAAACGGTTTATGCAAATCAATTTCGGATTTCGGTCCCGATAGCGGTCGGGATCGGATTTCGGATTTATTTAGAGGTCCAGCCTTAGCTATCTCCTGGCTCAATTCCTCGATACTCTCGATGCAGATCTGCTCTTCTCCATCTTCCGTTTTCCAAATTGGTAACGGCGTTCCCCAAAAACGGCTGCGGCTAAGATTCCAATCCACCATATTTTCGAGCCAGTTTCCAAATCTTCCTTCGCCGGTGGATTTGGGTTTCCAATTGATCGTCTTATTTAATTCAACCATTCGGTCCTTTCTTGCTGTGGTCCTGATAAACCATGCATCCAGGGGAAAGGGATAGTAGAGTACCGGTTTGTCAGTTCTCCAGCAATGAGGATAACTATGCTCGTATTTTTCAACCTTAAATGCTCGGTTCTCTTTTTTGAGTTTAACAGCAATGTCAACATTTACGTCAACATAGTTCGGATCATCGGTGTAGTCTTTCACATAACGATTACTGAACTCGCCCAATCCATCTACGAATTTGCCCTGGCGAGCAACCATGATTAGAATTCCGATTCCGTATTTTTTCCCAATTCTGAAGTCATCCGCACCAAAGGCAGGAGCGGTATGTACAATGCCAGTTCCCTCTTCCGTCGTTACGAAATCACCAAGCAAAACTCTGAATGGATCGCCACCCGCTCTTTCGGGCGAATTCGCTTCGTAAGGAAGTAATTGTTCATATCGAATTTCTTCCAACTCCTTGCCTTTAAACTCGGCTAAAATTTTCCAGG
>VBAU01000355.1:0-851 GCA_005883855.1 Bacteroidota bacterium | reverse complement strand
CCTTCTTGTTTGAAATATTTTCCAACTAAACTTTTTGCAAGAATGACATTGATCGGAAGATGAGTGTAAGGGTTAAATGTCTTTACCAGCACATAATCTATCGAAGAGCCTACTGTCAATCCAAGGTTTGACGGCAGCGTCCAGGGTGTGGTGGTCCAGGCGAGAAAAAACACCTCACCCCAACCCTCTCCAAAGGAGAGGGCAGCTTCAAATAAGAATTTGCTCTTCTCATTATTGATCGCTTTAAACATTGCCACACAGCTTGTATCCTTCACATCTTTATAACAGCCCGGCATGTTTAATTCATGAGAGCTTAATCCCGTACCAGCAGCAGGTGAATAAGGCTGAATGCTCACGCTTTCATACAACAGGTCCTTTGTGTAAAGTTGTTTTAATAACCACCAAAGAGTTTCAATGTATTCATTTGTGAAAGTGATGTAGGGGTCATTAAGGTCTACCCAATAGCCCATCTTGACAGTGAGCTCGTCCCATTTGTCCTTATAACGCAGAACAGCCTCACGGCATTTCTGATTGTATTCTTCGACAGAAATTTTCTTGCCGATATCTTCCTTGGTAATACCGAGTTCCTTTTCCACTCCCAATTCTACGGGCAGCCCGTGCGTATCCCAACCACCTTTGCGCTTTACCTGGAAACCTTTCATTGTCTTGTACCGGCAAACGAGGTCTTTTAAAGTACGGGAAATCACATGGTGAATGCCGGGCAATCCGTTAGCACTCGGCGGACCTTCATAAAAAACAAAGGGTGTAGCGCCTTGCCTCAATTCCACGCTTTTTTCAAAAGCCTGTTCTGCATTCCATTTGTCGAGGATTTCTTTTTCAATGGACGGCAG
>VBAU01000348.1 GCA_005883855.1 Bacteroidota bacterium | reverse complement strand
ATGATTCTCATTGTCGTGATGCTGATGAAGTAGTAATTCGCGGGTAGACTTTGAATTCGGAATACAGAGGCGACCGTCGTGAAGATAGATAAGACCATTGCCTTGAACTATGTAGAATGGATATTGCTCTGGGTTATCGATTATTGGTTTGAAAAATTTGTCTTCGCGATACGACTTTCGAATTTCGTTGCGAATCTTGGGATCTGAGGTTGATACCGTAATGGCATTTACTTGAGAATCGTTGCCGACCTGTGTATAAGGATAGCGGGATAATGCATCTGCTGCTCTGTTGGTAATTCCGGGTATGTGTTCAATGTCGAAGTCGAAATCGGATAAGAAATCCAGCCATCTGATTTGCCGCTTTGAGAGATCTCGTTGGGTATTCCAGTGTTTTAAGGGAGCATGGTCTGTCAGTACTGTAAAGTGCGTCCCAGTGAGTTGCGGATACCAGTGTTTCATGCAAGCAATGATAGCAAGCATTTCCTGTTCATGGGTTCGATAGTTTATTTCGGCAGGACGATACTGGCGTGAATAGAAACCTATTGGACGAGCGGTTTTCCAATCCCTACCCTGTGCAACGTATCCACCCACTCCACGATTGCTGGCATCAGCAACTAGCCAAACTGGTTCATCTGATTCATAATTAATCCGTTGCAGGAATCTGACAGATTTAGCTAACTTCTTAATCATTCTGAAGGCATCTTCATGTTTCGTTTCCCATCGAAATACTGTGCCTTTCTTGGTGAGATCTGTTAAGATGGCAGATTGCTCGGCTAGTCCAGGGATGAAGTCGAATGCAGCAAGGTAATTTACTAGGCCGTTGAATTCGGTGATTTGAGTTGCTGTAATGGGTGTTGACCAGTTGGCAATTTTCTCAAGCTTGGAGGGATCTGCTTCCAGACCCTTGGAAGATACAATGTGTCCAAGGAATTCAATGCGGTCAGCAAAGAGAGTTGACTTTTCGGAGGATGCTGTGATGCCGTGATTCCGAAGTGCTTGAAGGATAAGGTGAACATGTTGTTTGTACTCCTCTGCTGAATTGGAATAAATAGCGATGTCATCCTGATATACTGCACAGAACTTGCCAATATATTCACGGAGAACGTAGTTCATGTATCTCTGAAAGGTCGCAGGGGCGTTGCAGAGTCCCTGAGGCATAACAACCCATTCATATAACCCAAACGGGGTTTTAATCGCTGTCTTATGTATATCATCGGGGTGCATACGGATCTGATAATAGGCACTTACCAGATCAATCTTTCCACGAACAACGGCTCTAACCAGAAGTTCTAGGATTTCGTCCTGACGAGGCGACGGTGTGTGATCCTTGACAGTTCTTTCATTGAGAACTCGATAATCGTGAACAGCACGAGGATCAATGTCTAAAGTTTTCTTGGGTACCATGAATGTGCCAGCTGAGATGTGCGATGAAGATGGGCGAAGTCGTCCGGCCTTGATATTGGTATCAATGAATCATTTCATGGCAGGCCAATACTTTGTGGGAACACGCATGAGTCTGCCATTGATAGGTCTGTCGTCCTTGAGAATGATACGATGCATGGGACCACCCTTAGGAGGCAGTTTAGAAGGTAGCGCTTTGGAGAAGACGTCCGAATATTGCTTCATGAATGAGGAGTTGAGTTCCTTATACCGAGTTTCTTCCATTGAGAGAGCACAACAGGCTAATTTGATTGAATAACGACGAGTGACGACTCTGGGAGGGGACCGACCTCTATTGATAACATGATGAGATAAGGTACGAACTACGTGTTCTGGGACTTGCATAAGGGCGTTGCCAACTCTGACATAGTGATCTAGCTGAGTTATTGAATGTTGTGATTGTTTGCGAATAGTCTGAGTCTTTGAGGGACTAGATGCTACGGTTCTGGGTACTACTGTACGGTTGGCGGGATCGATTAGTAGATCATTCTGTGTTAGAAAGGGCATGCCAAGTATAACGTCATGCGATGTCAGTGGTGCAACCTTGAGGATAGTGGGGGATTTAATTGCCGCCTTTACTGGGGGTAGGAATTGAAGTCTTGTGGAGAGTTCTTTGGAGATGCGTATCGGTTTATTCGAAAGTGCATTGTGTAAGAGAGAGGGAGACAAGGTTGGACGAGGTCGGAGACGACTGGGATTTCGTTCGATAAGGTTTTGAGATATGAAATCAGAGGTTGAACCACAGTCGACTAATCCTTGCGTATGGACTTGGTCATCAAGTTGGATTGGGAGGATGATGGGAGGAACAACTTGGCAATCTTGAGACTCTTCGTATTGATACTCTTCTTCTTCTTCACTAATGAAATTGACTTCCTGCTTCACTTCCTTGGCCAATCCTTTATTCTTAACCGTATCACCTCCTCCCTGCTGGCAATCCCTCCAAAAATGGCCAGCAAAAGTCTTGCGACAACGAAAGCATCCCTCATGCTTGGTCAAGAACGCCCTGTCACTCTCCGAAAGAGGTTCGAGCTTCGGAGACTGAGTAAAGGCAGTTGCGGAGTTCTGCTTCCCATAACCGGGACGAGCGGGACGAGGGGTTTGGCCAGGAGAAGAATTACGATGATAATTGGACGCCGAGGGAGTGGAAGTAGGGCGATTGTAGCTGGAGCCCGTGGAAGCAGGGCGATTGTAACTGGAAGCCGCAGGAGCAGGGCGATTATAACCAGGCAACAATGTTTCTTCAATGCGCATTGCGCGACCGACGAGGGCTGACCAAGTTTCGGCCTTTACAGGTGGTTGAGAAACTATGAATTTCTTGATTTCATGGAAGAGACCAGTGACGAATTCAAGGTCACGAGTTGCATTAGGAACGAGGTCCGGAATCTGATCGGCGAGTGCCTTGAATTTAATGGAATATTCAGACACGGAAAGACTGCCCTGAGTGAGGCCTTTGTATTGATTGTAAATGGTACTCTTATAATTCTGTGGGACGAAGCGATCGCGTAGCGAGGTTTTGAAAGCATCAAAGGTACCAGCCTCCAAGGTTGTTTGATTGTCGATGTACCAGTCGAAGGCATCGATTGTAAGATAAGACGAGGCGATTTCGACCTTTCTATTCTCCGCGGTGTTTGTAAGTGTCAAATACGTGGTCATTCTGATAAGCCATGCATTGACAGTTCGAGCGTCGAGTGTTTTCCCGTCATATTCGCTGGGTTTCATTGGTTTAGCAGTAGCCATGGGTTGAGCAATAATAGGTACTTGCTGTTCGCGGAGGGGTTCGCTGAGGGGTTCGTTGGATGGCTCGCTGAGTGGCGTTCTTGGTCTTGATAATGTTTCTGAATCAGAAGTGTCCTCTGTAGGTGCTTGTGACGTAGGTGGTTGTAGAAATTGGTTTTCAGTGGGTGTTACTTTACGACGTGAGGAACTGGGCAATTGAGAGGCGGTGAAGAGTTGAGCCGGTGGTTTTGCACGTGTTGGTGGAATTTTGACTGTGTTCTGTGGGGTGATCTCTGGGTATTCTGTGTGTCTGTGTGTCTGTGTGTCTGTGTATATGTGTTTGTGGGTGTATCAGTGGGTGAAGTAGTCGCAATTGAAAAAAAAGTGGAACAAGGAGCAATTGGACTGATGTTCAATTAAAAGCTAGCGATGAGAATGTGCGGTCCTAATCTAAATAGCAGTCCTATGACAAGCCCTATAGGGTACGTGCACGTTGCAGACTTCAACTCAAGTGCAGCAATAGTTCACAAGAATCAAATTTTCAACAATAGCAGTGTGGGCCGGCAAGGATTATTTAAGTTTGTAAACTTCAGCCGGAATCTGCAGCCTAAAAGGGAACCCAGTTTGGCATCGGCAAGGCA
>VBAU01000347.1:3461-6984 GCA_005883855.1 Bacteroidota bacterium | reverse complement strand
AAAGAATGTTCCTTTAAAACCATTCTTTCTCGCATAATCCTTTGCAGCGTGAAGAAATTTTGCAAGGTGTTCTTTCTCTCTTTTCATGTTTGTGTTAAGCAAACTCATGTAACCTTCACGACCGCCCCAGAATACATAGTTTTCTCCATCCAGCGCGATCGTGGCATCCAATGCCGCTTTTACCTGGGCTGCCGCGTGCGATAATACATGAAAATCGGGATTGGTCGCAGCGCCGTTCATGTACCTGCGATTGGAAAATAAATTGGCTGTGCCCCACAACAGTCTTACTCCACTTGCAGATTGTTTTTGTTGTGCATATGCCACCATTGCTTGCAGACGCCTGTCATTTTCTTTTACATCGCTTGTGTAATCAACCACGTCCACATCATGGAAACAATAGTAAGGCAAACCCATCTTGGTAATAAACTCGAACGCAGCATCCATCTTGTCTTTTGCTCTTTCTATGGCGTCCGGTTTTTCGTCCCAGGGAAAAAGATGAGTAGGTTCACCAAATGGATCGGCACCGCTGCCACAGAATGAATGCCAGTAGGCGCAGGCGAAACGTAAATGGTCTTTCATTTTCTTTCCTGCCACCATTTTATTTTCATCATACCAACGAAATGCAAGTGGATTATCAGTCTCGGTCCCTTCGAATTTTATTTGTGCGATGTTTCTAAAAAATTCCTTGCTTCTAAGTGTAAGAGGCATTGTTGATTTTTTTAAGAGTAAATATAAGTTTTCAAAATCACAGTCGAATGCCAAAAGAAAGGAAGGATGAAGAAACATCCTCCCTTGTATACTAACGATCCCTGCTTACTTGGTTAATACCCTGGATTCTGAGGGAACTTAGGACCTTCGGTTACCAGATCAATCTGTTGTTGCGGAATGGGTCGTAGTACATGGAACGATTTAATATAAGGCGCAGCCTCAGGGTTCCACGCTGTTGTTCTTGCAAGCAGTGTCCGCGTTCTTGCAAGGTCCCACCACCGCTGCCACTCACCATAGAACTCACGAGTGCGTTCATCCAAAATGAAATCCAATGTTACCTGCGCAGGAGTAATTGTGACAGCTGCGGCAGCAGCAGTATTTTGTGCTGGTGTGTTCGAACTTCTGTATGCAGCGCGTTGCCTTACCACATTTATCATCGCAGCCGCATTCGTTAAATCACCAGCTTTGAACGCAGCTTCGGCTGCAACAAGATACACATCGGAGAAACGGTACATTACCACAGGTCTTGTAGATGGATCATTCACGCCCGTTCGGCTTACATCATCAAACTTTTTCACTGCCGGATAATAACTATTTGACCACAAACTTGGAGGGATGATGATCCCTTTGAAGGGAGCCGCTTCGTTGAACTGCGGTGCTCCAGTCACTTCATGGTCTGGCATCCACACGGCAGTGTCTCCACCTACTGTCATGGTATACGCAATGCCTCTTAAGTTGTGCGCTGACGCTACTGTATTCGAAACATTTGATGTGTTTGCGATCCAAACGGTTTGAAAAGTTTTATCATAGCGCGAATCATTGATTCTGTCAGCAAACGCTTCGTCAAACAAATAATTTTTCCCTGCATTCGAACCACCTGGCCATACGTAGTTGTTGGGGCGTATTCGAATGTAGGGGCGTCCATTAGCAACATCCCTTGTCATCGCCGTAGGCCCATCACTTTTTAGAACGCCCCCTGATACATATGAATTGATCGTGGCGAGCGAAGGATAGTTCCATCGATTGAACCACGGCGTTAAATTTTGCGCGGCTCCGCCTGAGGCGGCCGGCGTGTATTGACCGTACTTCGTGTCGCTACTGTGATCGCTTGTGAAAAGCGTTTCCTTACCATAATCATTGGCAGGTTTGAATGCATCAGCATAGTCCTGCCAAAGGTCGGCACCATAAGTAGCCTTACTGGTAACAAGAGCCGATGCAATCGAATAAGCTTGCTGGAAATCAGCCGCAGTATTATTTAGCCAACCTCGCGTCAGGTACACCTTTGCCAACAAGTATTTAGCCGTTGCCTGACCGGCCGCCTTGCCACCGAAAGGAGCAGCAGCAGTTGAGGTAGCCGGTGAACTTACCTGCAATTCCGAAGAGGCTTCCGTCAGATCTTTGATGATTTGATTATATACGTCTGCGATTGGCTGTCTCGAGTCTGCAGCCGACGGAGTCGTGATAAATGTTGTATGCAGCGGAACATCACCAAAAGTTTGTACTAAATGAAAATACCAGAATGCTCGCAGAAACTTTGCCTGCGCGAGATATTGTTGCTTCAACGCCGCATCCATAGCAGCGCTTGCTCCAAATTCCAGGATGCCATTCAGCGTATTGATATCCTGGTAAGCAATACCCCAAAAACTTCCATTCATGTCTGCGCTGGCCAAGCCATTATAAGTAAAAAATTTCGGAGCACTGTTGCTTGCTCCCATTAAATGTTCATCGGTACCTCCTACTGCAAATTCCGAAAATCCCTCAGTGCCCCACTGGCTGCGAATATCATTGTAGACCCCGGCAATGCCACCCAGCAACCCAGACGGCGTGGCGAGGAACGAAGGCACAATTAATGCCCGTGGTTCTTCCTTCAATATTTTCTTGCAGTTGTTGGAAAATATTGCAATCAAAAAAATGAAGAACAAGCTTGTTATTTTATAACTCTTCATAAAAAGAGATTTTATAGTTTAGAATTTCAGATTAATTCCAAGATTAAATTGGCGAGTCGATGGATTGTTTGCATTGACGGTAATTACACGTCCTTGCCCATTGGCTCCTCCCGGGCCTACACTGCCTCCGGCTGTTGGCGAACTAATGGCATTACCATAGCCATTCCCCTCGGGATCAGGACCAAGATCATCCTTCACGAATGGCGAGTAAAAAATAAATGGATTTAATGCTGTGACGTAAACCCTCAACGAATTAATACCTGCTCTTTTGAGGATAGAAGTAGGAAGTTCGTATCCCAAATTGATGCTACGACATTTGATGAATGAACCATCCCTGTATCCAAGTGTCGAAGCAAATAAAAACCTGTCGGTACCGGCATCAGGTGCTGGAAATGCATCAGTCGGATTACTGCGGGTCCAGTAATCAACTTTCAACTGGTTAGCACGGCCCTGCATAAAGAAAGGAAATCCTTGCGCGCCACCATCCGCCGTGATGTACGGCACTGCTACTTTCATTCCCATCCTGGCGAATATCACGATCGAAAAATCGAAGTTCTTGTACGTAACCCTGTTGGTCATTCCTGCTTCCCAGTCAGGTTGGAAATTTCCCAGTATCTGCCGGTCATTCTGATCAATTTTTCCATCACCGTTCAAATCCTGAACTCTTATTTGTCCCGGGTATTGGACGGGACCTGTTTGCGCAGCTAATGTCCCTTTTGCTGAATCTGCTGTTTGCCAAATCCCAATTTTCTTCACGTCATAAATCACAGACAGAGGTTGTCCAACAAACCAACCATTTCCAATGTTTTGCTTGTCTCCTTCATTGGTAAGAAAAGTGATTTCTTCACGATTGAAGTAGAAATTAAAAT
>VBAU01000347.1:2968-3390 GCA_005883855.1 Bacteroidota bacterium | reverse complement strand
CCCAAATTCTTTGTTGTACTGGACGCGCCATTGCTCGGTGGCAGTTGATAAGGTAAAAGAATATCTTTTGTGTGTTGCTCATATACATCAATAGAACCGGTAAGGCGATTCTTCAACACTGCAAAATCCAACCCCACATTCCATTGATCCGTGGACTGCCAATGTAGTTGATCATTTGCAAGCTGGGTTACCGTATAAGCTGCTTGTTGACCACCTGAGCCCTGTCCAAAGTTGTAGGTGCTCGTGCTGAGAGCGCCTAAGGTTGAATATGGAGCCACGCCCTGGTTACCGGTTCTACCCCAACCACCGCGCAACTTTAGATTATTGACAAAAGAAAGATTGCTCGCAAAATCTTCGTTGCTAATATTCCAACCTAAACCAATAGCGGGATAGGTGAAGTATTGATGGCCGGACGCTAAAAC
>VBAU01000347.1:526-2924 GCA_005883855.1 Bacteroidota bacterium | reverse complement strand
AATAGTCCCTGTTCATTTAAAAAATTCTGAGGAACACCATTAATAGGAGCCACCGCTGTCACCGTGTTGGCTAAATACAGGTTGCTGTTTTGTACATAGTCGGCAGGAAAGCCCAACCCGTTGAAACTGCTTTGTTTGCTGTGGTCTTTTTGCGCACTGAATAAACCTGTGAAACCAACCTTATGTTTTTCTTTGAATGTTTTGTCGTAGTATAAAAGGTTTTCGATTACGTAGCTCCACGCTTCTGCATTCGTAACGTTTGCGTTCGCCTGCGAAAAGGACGTGGACGTCGCATTGGTAAAAGTATTAGGACCATTATAGCTGTCGGACTGTTGTTGGCGATAATCCAGGCCAATGTTCAGCCTATACCGTAATTCTTTCAAAATTTGCACTTCGCCATACAAGCTGTTGAATGTTCTCAACCTTCTGCTTCTGGCTAGTATGGCATCACTCTTTGATTTAAGGGTGAGAGGGCTTACAATATTCGGCTCATCGATTGAACCTTTTGCTGGCCTGATATTCACAGATCCGTCAGCATTATAAGGATCAGCCAAAGGAGTGACGCGTATCATGCCACCCGGCACGCCGCCCCCACCTGGCGTATTCGAATACGTTAATGTATTCAGGGTGTTCAGACCGACTTTGATCCTGCTATTTACTCTGGCGTCTATCGTTGCACGGATCGAGTACCTTTCAAATTTTTGATTGGGAATGATCCCTGTCTCATTATAATAGCCTCCGCTGAGACCGTACTGAGCGCCTTCATTTCCGCCAGTCAAACCAAGCTGATGACTAGTGGTAAATCCATTTTGATAAATAAGATCTTGCCAGTCTGTGGAGATGCCACTGGCGAGCGCCTGTTGCTCAGCCGGAGTTAATGGATATGCTGTCGTTCCCGGTGCGGAGCGGTTATAGGTTGCCGCGTCCTGTTTGAATTGTGCGTACTCAGGGCCATTGAATACTTTTAGCTTTCCCATGATGGTTGATATGCCATAGTACGCGTCATAACTTACTGTCGGCTTTCCGGTTCTTCCTCTCTTGGTGGTCACAAGTATCACCCCTCCTGCACCTCTCGATCCATAGATTGCAGTTGCAGAAGCGTCCTTCAGGATTTCGATGCTGGCTATATCCTCAGGGTTGAGATCATTGATGCTTCCCCCGAATGGAATCCCATCTAAGACAAGTAATGGCTGATCCAATGCATCACTTGCTCCTTGCGAGTTAGTGATTGTTCGATTTCCTCTTATCCTGATTGAACCGGCCGATCCTGGTGTAGAACCATTGCTCACAATGTCTACCCCAGCAGTGCGACCTTTTAACTGGTCAATGAGATTTGGAGATGGCACTTCTTTTAATGTGGCTCCGCTCACGGAAGCAACGGATCCGGTCACATCGCGTTTGCGCTGCGTACCGTAACCTACAACGATCACTTCATTCAGATTTGATGTAAGGGCATTGAGTGTTACAGAAACGGATTGTTGAACGGCCACTTCTCTTGGTGCGTACCCAACCGAAGATATTACCAATGTTTCGTTTGACGGCGCATCTATTTCAAAATCGCCATTGTCGTTGCCCGTCGTACCATGCGTACTTCCTTTGACAACGACAGAAACCTTGGGAACAGGTTGCCCGGTTTCGGTAGCAACATGGCCTCTCACGCGGACGGTATTCTGTGCGTACGCGGAAAAAGAAAAAAAGATGATCACTAAAACAGAAAATGCGAATGCAAAGAGTCTGGTCAGGCTCCATCTCCTTAGCGATGACAAACTTTCATTTTGATCGAGTGAAACTTTCATAAACATTAGTTTTAGAATTTAACTTTTGAAAGTTGCGTTCTTAAAAAACTGCGCGGTGGCAGGTAGACCTGGTCTCACGGGCGTTGGATTCTTCAATTCGGTTTGAGGCACGGCACGAACAAAAAAGATACTTTTTCAAGGACTAAATTGCATCTGCACGCTCAGACACCGGGAAAAAGGGATAGCAGGTCCAATTTTTACGCTTTCTCTTTCCCGAAATATGAAGTAAAAGAAGGGGTGAACTCGTCGAGGGATAAAATAATAAGCTCTGAAACCATTACCAGGCAAGCATTTCAACCAAGCCGAAGCAGTCTTTTTCCTCATATAGCAGAATGTGCAGTAGTTATTAACGGGTCTAATTTAAAGAGATTTTTGAAAAAATGTAACCGATTACAGTAATTTTTTTTTATTAAATGTTATTTTAGCTTTACCAAAGCTGCATAAGGCTATGTAACCGATTGTATGTTTAGGGAAAAGGAAGTTACCATATACGACCTTGCCGAGAAGCTCAATATTTCCATTGCCACTGTAAGCAGGGCATTGAAAAATGATCCCGTCGTGAGCAAGAAAACGAAGAAGAAGATCTTTGAATTAGCCGAAAA
>VBAU01000347.1:0-509 GCA_005883855.1 Bacteroidota bacterium | reverse complement strand
TGCGCGAAATCTGAGGAAACAGCAAACAAATACAATCGGTTTTATCGTGCATGAGCTCAACAGCAATTTTATTACATCAGTCTTAGCCGGAGTAGAAAAAGTAACAACCGAAGCAGGCTATGATCTTATCATTGCACACTCATCAGAAACATTTTCAAAGGAAGCTGCCAATGCGAAAAATCTTTTTCACAAAAGAGTAGACGGATTAATTGCTTCACTTTCCTTTGACACAAAAACCCTGGATCATTTCAAACCTTTTATTGAAAAAGGAGTGCCCGTTATTTTCTTTGACCGCGTTCAGCAGGATGACTCTTCGACGGTGGTGATCATTGATAATTACAAATGCGGCTACAAGGCCACTCAACATCTCGTTGAACAAGGATGCAAAAAGATCGCGCATGTCACTGCCAGCCTTAACAGGAATGTATATTCGGAGCGATATCGTGGCTATCGCGATGCGTTGTTTGACGCGGGAATTTCTTTTCATGAGAGCCTTCTGATTCTAAAGG
>VBAU01000346.1:4159-10766 GCA_005883855.1 Bacteroidota bacterium | reverse complement strand
CACTGCATAATAGCTGCCCAGGGCTCCCTTACGGTCCACTCTGCTGATTGGATTAATTGGCATAAACCACAGCGTTTGTACACCCATTTCTTTTATGCGAGGGAGATTTTTTTCGAACGCTTTGAATGTTCCTTCCGGACTATATTGGCGAACATTTACTTCATAGATATTTCCTTCTATTATCCAATCTGGCGGACTTTGATTGGTAGTTCTCTTCTTAGTTGAGTCAGCTTTTTCGTCTTGCCGATTGGTAGAGCCGGAATTGCACGACGCAAAGACAACGACAAAATATAGAAATAAGTTACACCCTAAGGATGAGTAGCGCATGAGTTCAGATTTTGCAATGAAGATATTTAAATAAAAAGACTTACGTAACGGCGTCTGAATTTACAAGTGCAGGTGTTATGCTCCGGAAAATATTTCGGATATAACTGCTGCTATAATTGGCGGGCTATCTCGGCGATATCGTGTCCTTCAATGAAGATTAGCTTATGCTTCGCAGCAAGATCACGGGTATTTATAGAAGTCACCGGTGGTTGAAGCCATATGCATTTTGCTCCTACTGCAGGTAAAAGGCTGGTCACAATCTTTGCGTGCTCTTGCTCAGGGCGATAGACATTCACTATGTCAATGTCAGGAGGGGAAGAAGCCAGAGGTCGAAAAACAAGAAATCCTTCTTTATTTTTTGGTGGGAATATGTTCTTTTGATTTACATCATGTGGATATTCGACCACAATTTCGGCCCTGGTATATCCATTTGGGGAATAGCAGAACACCATGAATCCTGCCTCAAGTAATGTTCTCGGGAGATCAGGGGTGGGCCAATCGATCAGCAAAACGATTTTGGCCTTTCTAAGCACATCCCCCGGATCTATTGTGTTTTCTTGCATGAGGACTTTTCAATTAAAATTAAGGATGTGTTGAAATATTTTAATAAAAAAGTTTATCTGGCAAGCGAGATTCAAACCGATTGAATGAAACTCAGTCTGGCACAATAATTAAGGATGTCTTTG
Organism: Bacteroidota bacterium; assembly: GCA_005883855.1. Lineage (GTDB taxonomy): Bacteria > Bacteroidota > Bacteroidia > Chitinophagales > Chitinophagaceae > VBAU01. The sequence goes on along the minus strand of VBAU01000346.1, from coordinate 9,753 downwards.
TAAAACATAGTTATGGCAGATGATCCTAAAAAGAAGGCGGTCGATCGGAGGTTTGTGAGTCAGCAACCGCATGAACAAGCATATCAAAAAAGGAAAAATAAACAATCGGGGAGGAGCTCCGGAAGAAAAACTGGGCGTTCACGCACCAGCAAATAATCCGTTCACGCAGCGGCAAATAATCGATAACAGCCGAAGGATTTTTTCTTCGGCTGTTGTAAACCTAAACATGTTCTATGATAAAGCACGAGATGGCAGTCGAATCGGCGACAGAGGCAATTATTGAATCAATCTATGAGCATCTCATCAATTCCTGGAATCAAACAAACGCCCGAGATTTTTCGGATCTGTTTTCCGAAAATGGAAGTATGATTGGTTTCGACGGCAGTATGGCAAATGGCAGGCAGGAGATTCACGTTCACCTCTCATCTATATTTGCTGATCACATACCAGCAAAGTTTGTGTCAATTGTAAAGGAGATAAGAATCCTTTCTCCGTCGGTTGGACTGTTGAGAGCCGTGGTGGGTATGACACAACCAGGACAGAAACAGATAAACCCAAAAACAAATGCTATCCAATCTTTGGTGGTAGTGAATGAGATGGATCATTTTCGAATTGCTCTTTTTCAAAACACTCCTGCTGCTTTTCATGGCAGGCCTCAACTGGTTGAACAGTTGACTGAAGAACTGCAACAAGAATTACAACAAAAGGGCATTGGATAAACAAAGTCCCGAGTCATCAAAACAATCTCTCATTTGGTGGCGTTATGTTTTGCATTCGGATGTAAATAGTTGTTTGACCGCGATGATGGGTCTGATGTTCAAATGTTTTATTCATTAGAGCCAATCGTGTTGCCTGGTGGCCAAATACAGTTTTTAGTTCGCTCCATTTTGTAAAATCTGAGTTTTTAACTGCATTGATGGCAAAATCATAACTGCCAGTTACATAGTACATCACCGAATCTTTGTTCTGAGCCGTAGGACTGTTTTGTCTAGCCAGTTGCGCCCACGGTAAGGGCTGCAGGTCGTTGGCCGTCGCCATTATAAGAACGTTGACCATGGCAAGATGAAGCATATGACCGGCAAAAGTTCTTACACTGTCGTTTGGTTTATACGTATACTTATCAGCGGGCATGGTGTTGAGATAATCAATAGTGTAGGCCTTGGCCCGTTCCCAATCGGCCACCATTTGTGACCTGATATCTGTTAAACCTAATGTTTGATTTGATGTTTGACACAGGCTTGTAAAATAGAAACTCACACCAGCGATCAGCATGGCGGCTTTTAAAATTGTTTTCGTCATAAGCAGTTTTTAGATTGGTAAATGTAGTTTTTTTGCTGTGGCTGTGAAAATGTTTACAGCGCCACTGATTTGCTCAGTTTGTGTAATTCGAGAATTGTTCCCGTTTCTGTTTCCTGGTACATGGGCACAAAGCGACGGTTCATTTTTATTTCCTGGAAAGTGTAGGAAGTACGCTGCTGGACAGTACTCGAATACACATCATTAAATCCTCGCACCGTCACGTAGAGTTCAACATCTGCTGCACGAAGATCTTCCTCGCTAAACCCTACCAGGGGACTTTGTTCATCAATTGGGTGAACAACGGTCCAGTTCATCGGCAAGTTTTCGATATGACTTCGCTCGAGTGCAAGCACATAATATTTATAATTGGCCTGTCCGTCTTCTTGGATCAGCATGGCGAGATTTACCTGCACCGTTACATCCGATAATGCATGGTGTTCTTTAAAACACGCAAACCGAAACATCAAGCCTTTTTTATCACGATAAGACGTGATCGTGGCATAATCACTAAAAACGAGGTGTGCTCTCGGCCTGGCGAATCTTCCATAAATTAAACCGGTGGCGATGGCAAATGAGAGAAAACCATTTAAGGCTTCGAGAGATGCGACGAAGTTTGCCGCGGCACCCACTGGATTTATGCGTCCATAGCCGACCGTTGTGAAGGTTTGCGTGCTGAAAAAAAATAACTCTTTAAAGATTCCCCATTGCGAATGGAAGATGAGGCCCGTAAACTGCTCTTGACCCAGCCAAAAATAAACAAGCGTGTACAGAAAATTGATGGCTATATAGAAGAGTAGGATGACGCCGATAAACTGCCACACTGGAATCGAAAGCATGTTATAGAATACACTTATGCGATCCCAGAAAGGTCGTCCCTTTTTGGAAAGGTTAAATGAGCCATCCCGATTAATAAACCGGCCACCATTGATATTCCCGGTATTGCTAAACCCCGTGTCTTCGTTGGTTTTTGAATGGGGATTCAGGCGTTTCATTACAGACATAGTTGATAAGTTTATCAGCAAATCTACTGACAGATTTGTTGTTAACTTTTATGTCCATGTGTTTCGATCCATAAGATTTCATTCGCCCGATGCCTGAACTTTTCATGGTGAATCCTACCGAAATGAACCCTACCGAAAATCTTTGTACGCAGCATTTGCCATCAGATTGATACCGGCGGTTAGCCTTTATCATGATGACATAGGTGCTCTCTCTTCATGGATTTATGCAAAGGCAATGAATACTTATTTGCCAAACTATCCGCTTGATGTAAATAGACTTCCAATTCCGGGAGAACTGATGCCGAATAGTCTCTGAGCTGTTCGTTCTGTCCGGTCATCATTTCCTCGAAAAAAAGTTTGACGGCTTGGCGATAGTCTTGTACACGCGTGTGGATATAAAGGGAATCGAACGCATGACCTGAGAGATCAAGTAACTGGTTTTTTAAGATTATGTGTTCCCCATCGAGCGAATCTGGGGCAAACAGGCTAAGACTGACTGCTAAGCTCTTTAATTGAGCTTGGGCTGCTGTGTGGTATTCCGTGATGGTTTTCGCAAACGCGCTAACTCCTTCGTCGATTGCCTTTTTAGCCGCAAGGCTGCCTATATCAATTTCGGCGTTATTAACTATTGACACCTGCAGCACGAAATCTTTATTTGAGATGGTGTCGCTGTCCTCCTGGGTCTTCGTACAACTGATAAAGCCCAGAATTAGTGCATTCAACAGATATTTCGTCATAAACGCCGGATGATAAAAGCGGACATTTTTTTACAAACTAATTGTATGCCATTAATCGTCCATAGTTTTATCCGTAAGGCGTTACCAACAACTAATGCGCGACTTTGTCGTACCAGCTATGAGAACAGCTTTAAAATTTCACTCCAATCTTACCAATTTGACCTTTGGCCGAATCCCTGCGCGATCAGCGGCGGGAATTATCCGAAGCGTGCTGTTGCCTTCCAGGGTGAAATCGTCAGCAAGTGGGTCCTGGCGGTTCATGACATCTACGCTCTTTGCCACCACCGGATGCCTAAGCATCGTGGACCCCTTGATTTCATAAGTGCCGGAGTTAGCCACGAAAGAACTCCACTCAGTAAATCGTGCGATCTTTTCGGCGTCAGTCAGATTCTGCGGATCTTTGGCTGCCTCAGCCGCGGTTCTTGGCGTTCCACTCTGAATAACGACGATGCTGTAGTAGCCTTTTGTAATGATGACAATACCTGGCTGAGGAGTGCTAATTGTAGTGTCCTTGCCGGTACTTTGACTATGCACGATCACTTCAACGACTTTCCAGACACCTTCAAGTTGGTTTTTTTTCTGCGCGAATGCGGGTTTTGCAGTCAGCAAAAAGGCAGATAGTGCTGCGATGAAGAATAAGAACTTTTTCATGATGCTGTGTTTTAGTTAAATGTTTATTCGTAGAACCTTGACGAGTTCTTCGTAGGGCCATACAGCGTTCAAAGAGTCTTAAAGAAAGGAAATCAATGTACGAGTGGTTTAAATGAGAATTTGGAAAATTGCAGGCAAATTTTAGGCCGCTTAATTCCGTTTTGAAATCCCGGCACTATTTAGAGATCAGTCCTCATGACTACAATTATTTTCTTATATGAGTCATATCATTGATCAACCGAGCTGCTGAGTTTAATTTCGTTTTGCACCTGGTTATTTGCGGACGCATATTTTTAACCCAGTATTTACGTGTACAAATATGAATGGTCTGTGCAATGCTGAACTGGAATAAATGCTTGCACGGAATTTGGTCCTATTTAATAAAGCGCCAACAGCATGGATCCCAAAAAAAGACTAGAAGAATTACATGAAGAAGCATTCAAGAACTTCGAAGCCTACGTAAAAAGCAAAGGCAAACTGGAAAAGGAACACCACGAGAAATTGCAGGAAGCAAAAATCAATTGGCAAAATGCGTGGAATAAATTGGTAGAAGCTATGATCGTGCTGGAACGATTAGAAATTTAATTTGCTGATTGTTGGCACAAAGACTTGAAGGCCCAAAGAAAGAGCTGAATTGCAAACGCGGTAACCTTGATGCCTTTCACCTCGCGGCAATTTTATTTTTTCGCTGAGAACAAAGTCCACGGATAAGAAAGCATGTTGACCAAATATTTTTTCTGCCATGCGTACTCCGGGTGAGCTAAGTAGAATTTTTGACCGATAAAATTTTCGCCACAGGGATGCCCCATGTGTGCCCATAGCTGCATATTTTTTGCGAGTTCAGCGGTTGTAACCTTGCCCTGCACGGCGCCACCGGGATAATAGGTTGGCCAATCCCATTCCATGCAACCCCGCGCATCTTCGTCTACGTGACCGCAGACAACACACTTGTTGGCTGCATTTTTGTTTTGCGCGACATCATAATGGTCGGCTTCCACCTTTTTACCACTCTCAGCATCAAGTTTCCCCTTCATCTCTACCAATAGTAGTTGTTCCATCCTCACTTTGCGACCGTTGGGTGAACTGGTTTTGTCGTTTATATCAAAAGTCGTTTCCTGCGCAATTAGAGCAGGATCGCTGGCGAAATTGGAACCTGCGATAGCGGTGTCTTTGCTTCGCCAAAGGCGATAGTTTTTTAATCCTAACTCGAGTTTAGCGACTTCATTTGTCTTGGTGTCACCAATGAGCCAGTCATTTGCATAGCCGCCATTGTTGCCGGTAGCGAATATCTTAACGACATCATCAATGTTATTGGCATATTGAGAGGCCTTCCTGGCGCGCATGAACTCAGGGATGCCCGTTGAATCAAATCCCTTGAATTGGGTAATGGTGGTTTCAGTAACCAGGATCCCATTGCTGCTGATCACAAAGTCGTCCCCGCTGTGAATAAAACCAGGCATGCAATCCATCAGCATGTGGTTACCTTTTTGAGGAACAATATCGGCAATTACATTCCAATGCTGCCCGGTGATGTATGAGGTCCAGTTATTGTGGCCAATCACAATTTTTCCATCTTTTGTATAACTGCCAGTAGCAATAAAGGCGCTGCAATTGCCCGGAGCTTTGTTATCACCACTTCCCGGTTTATTCAAATCATCCAGCATAGGTACATAATAGTAAGCCAGTTCTTCCATCGCATTGTACGCGGTGATGTCAAGGCTGTCATAATTTTTTTTCTGTGCGTGCAGGCCTTCGACAATTCCGTTGATCTCATCTTTATATTCCTGGTCCAGCTTCGACCACAAAAAATTCTTCGCAGCGCCGCGATAGAAATCCCAATTCCTGTGTGTGTCATGCTCCAGCAAATAGGCGACGGCCTGGATGCTGGTATCAATATCATTTGCTA
>VBAU01000346.1:2036-4134 GCA_005883855.1 Bacteroidota bacterium | reverse complement strand
ATAGTCATGCTGATAGCCGATATCGGATGGCGAACCTTCGAGATGAACATAGATCCATCCATTTTTATTTTCCCTGGAAGCTTTGGCCAACCGATCGGTCTTCAAGAGTGAATTGGCGCAACTATAAAAGATTGTCGAAACAGTAAAACAAACAAAAAAGAAGCTCTTCATGATACATTAGTTTTGGAAACTGATTTTCTAAGGTAAGGCAAGAAAAAAATTATCGTTAGATTTATTTGATAAAACTTTTGATCATGGCTTCTAAAGTTAATTGGCAAAAGGCAATTCAACCGCTACTCAATAAGTACAAGGGTCATAAGCATCCTCTTGAGTACAAAAATGTGTACCAGTTAGTGGTCATGGTGATTCTGTCAGCGCAAGATTCGGATAGAAATATCAATAAGATTGCCCCCGATTTTTTTGTTGTATTCCCTGATATGAAAGCTCTTTCGAAGGCGACGAGTGATTCGCTGCATCCTTACATCAGTAAGGTGCGGAACTTTAGAAACAAATCGAAGTGGTTGGTTGAAATGGCGCAAAAAATAAAAACCGATAAAAATATTCCGCTTAAACAGGAAGAGCTTACCGAACTACCCGGCATCGGGCGTAAATCGGCCAACGTGGTTATGCGTGAGGCGGGAGCAAAGCCCGAGGGTGTGATCGTCGATCTTCATGTGGTGAGAGTGGCTCCACGGCTTGGCATTGCTTCAGGAACTGATCCGAAAAAAATTGAAAAGCAGATCATGGAGGCACTTCCTCAAAAAGATTGGGATGCCGGAATGGCAATGTCCTTCCTTGGAAGAGAAATTTGCAGACCTCAACCAAAATGTGAGATTTGCCTTATGCGGCCAGTGTGTACCTATTACAAAGAAGTAGTTAGCCTGAGTCCACAGCCCCCCGCGGTCAAAAAGAAAACGAAGACTGCGAGTAAAAAACAAGGAAAGCTATCTGACTAACGTGCTCGTTCCTTTTTTCACATAAGTTCTTCCGTCGACCCCAATTCCTTCGGTTATCCAAACCACGACCTGCGTAGGCATCCGGGTGCCATTTTGAGTACCGTCCCATCCCGCCCGCTCAGTTTTGGTTTCGAATAACACCTGACCCCATCGGTTGTAAACTCGAAAATATTTCAACTCTTTTATGCCCATCAGCGTTGGACGCAACACTTCATTGAGGCCGTCCCCATTTGGCGTAAAGGCAGTGGGCACAAATATGTCAACGTGCGAAACAATTTTAACCAATTGAGTGTCGACGGTTACGCAGCCACTAATGGTTCTGATCTCCACCGTGTATAATTGATCAGAGGAACTTTTAAACGAGGGAGTGAAACTCGCAGGGTTGTCCAGGAAAGTTGCGGGACTCCATAGAGCCGTCGAACCGATCTGTCTTGCTTCCAAAAAAACGGGTATGTCGATAACGGCGTATTCAACCGGGTAGGTAACGCCGGGTTTCGGGGAGTCAATGACAACATTTTGTTTTTCGGTAACGACACTGCAACCGAAGTTGTCGAATAAAACAGCGTGGTACGTTCCTGACTTGGTTGCCCTGAATCGGGTTTGATGAGCGCCTTTGATAAAGACGTCAGTCGCCGCTGTCAATGCAATACATTGTTTTACCAATTACCTGCAGATCATTTGAAATAACAGACGCCTTGACAACGACCGTATCAGTGCTCAGGCACCCTCCACCATCATGCCTGGTTGCAAGTACATAGCTGGTCGTTTGATTCGGGCTTGCAAGGGGATTTGAAATATTTGGATTATTTAGCCCGGTGGTTGGGGTCCAACTATATGATAAACCCGGCTTCGAGATATCGCCTATCGGCACCGGATTGCGATTGCATGAAAAAGTGTCCCTGCCTGCATTCGCCATTACTGTTAAAGTATTAATCAGACGAGCATACAATGTGTCCAGGCAGCCGTAACCGGCGTAAGGCACTACCTGCACTGCAATTGTTGTTCCCACGGCGGGCGGAGGAGAAAATCTGATTGTCTGCTGCTCACCGATCACCTGGCTGAATCCACTGTTAAACCACGTATAACCCTGGTAGCCGTAAGGAGCGACGACATTTACGGCTGTGTCGTCGGGACAAAACTTG
>VBAU01000346.1:0-1983 GCA_005883855.1 Bacteroidota bacterium | reverse complement strand
TAACCATAGCCAAAATGTCTCCTGAAAGTGCAGTCCGCAGTTTTAAAGAATAGGCGGATGGTTTTACCTGCCAGTCCATTTAAATTGACGGAAACAGCCGACCAGTCCTTGCACCACACCGGTGTATCCCCATCGGGATTAGGGGATTCAAAAAAACCGGGCAACAAGGTACCATAGGGAATAAAAGTAAACGAAGAACAACTGATAACTGTGTTATCAGTGACGTTGGTGATTTCAATTTCCATTCTTGGTTGCTCTTCGGGCCGATGATTTTGATCCTGGAACACAACCGCATAATGGTAGATAAGAGAATAGACGTTTTGACTGGCGGGAATCGTGAATTCATATGATAAGCCTTCGGCCTCTGTGCCCGGCAATGGATTTCCCAAGCGCACTGAATGACCACTGCCGTTAGGACAAAGAACCGGAAAATGACCATAGTAATCCAGTGCTCCGGCATCGGTCGGATAGGAATACATGGTTTGACGGTTATATGTAGGTCCAGAAGGGTAAAGCGTAATGACGTTGTCGCCGTTTACCGCGGCGGTTCCCCCAATGTAACACGACCAGTTAGTGAAATTGCCCGTTTCAAAATCGATGTTTGGTGGGCAGTTCTGTGCACTCACTGAAAGTCGACACAGGGCCAGACTCGTAAGAAATAGTTTTGTAATAGAGCAGCTCAACCGCATTTTTATAATTATAAAAAATTGAGGTTTTTATAGGCTGGTCTTGACAATAAGATATAGCTAATGGAATTATCGGGTAGTTATCAACGCTCGTTGCCTCTCATCTATCTTCGATCAGAAAAGTTTGTCAAAGAAATTTACGAACATTATATCAAATTTGGAAACGAAAATTTTTGGAGATTCTTAGTGTCGCTTAAGAAAAGCGGTTTAACCTTCATTTTACCGAAAAACGAAATTATGTGCCAAAAAAAAATTCTCACCCTGCTGCTCGTTCAACTTTTCTTTCTATCATGGGCTCTGGCTCAGCAAAAACAATTCAAAGCGTTACTCGTGACAACCACAAAAGGATGGCATCACGAGTCCCTGCACTATGGAGTTATTGCCATCAAGGACCTGGCCGTCAGGAATTTCTTTGATGTTGTGCTATTTGAGGATCCAAACAGTTTTACCGATAAATTCTTAGAACAATTCCAGGTCGTAATTTTCCTAAATACTACGGGCGACATTTTTGATTCGGCTCAGCAAAAAGTTATGGAAAGGTTTATTGAATCGGGGAAAGGATTTGTGGGAATTCATAGCGCTTCGGATACAGAATACGATTGGGACTGGTACACGAAACTCGTAGGCAGGATGTTTAACATACATCCCGTTATCCAAACGGCCAAGTTGAAGGTGTTTGATGACAAATTTCCAGGCCTGCAGGGTTTTGCTAATGGAAAACTGTGGACAGAGGAGTGGTACGAGTTTGGCCCTGAAAAAATTTCGGATCTACATTATATCCTTGGCGTCGATGAGGCAACATATAACCCGAAAGTAGACTGGGGAAAAAAGAAAGGGGAGGGAATGGGACAAATGCATCCGCTTGCCTGGTATCATGACTACGATGGGGGTCGTTCGTTTTACACGGCGCTCGGTCATCTGCCAACAAATTTTAGCGATCCTGCATTTTTGAATCATCTATATGCCGGGATACTGTGGGCTGCGACTGGAAAGAAATGAATTATGAACAAGGAATAACGAATGATGAATGTCGAAGTTAACTTCATCATTCTGCGGTTCGATATTCGTTATTCGATATTCCATTATTTTAGTCTGAACAAAAATTGAAATGGAAAAAATTCGGTGGGGCATTATTGGCTGCGGAGACGTTACGGAAGTAAAAAGTGGCCCGGCATTCAATAAGGTTGAGAATTCCGAGCTGGTCGCCGTTATGCGAAGAAATGCCGAAAAAGCCAAAGACTACGCGCTGCGCCACCATGTTCCAAAGTGGTATTCAGACGCCGCCAGCCTGATTAAC
>VBAU01000345.1 GCA_005883855.1 Bacteroidota bacterium | reverse complement strand
AAGGAAACAATTTCCCAAAAAAACCGTTGAACGCAGAAATACAGGATATGCTGTTGATGTGCTGCTGGAAGCCGCCCCGTTCACCATGGGAGGAGACGATTTTAATTTTTGTAAGCTGATAGCGGGCTCCGAGGGGACACTTGCTTTTATTACCGAAATCAAACTTAACCTTGTTCCACTTCCTGCAAAGGAAATTGGTTTACTGTGCGTGCACTTTAATAGCATTGATGAAGCGTTACGTGCAAATATTGTAGCGCTAAAATATAAACCAACTGCCAGCGAATTGATCGACCATTATATTCTTGAGTGTACGAAGAATAATATTGAACAACGAAAGAACCGGTTCTTCGTGAAAGGTGATCCGGGGGCCATTCTTGTTATCGAATTCTCCAAAACTACCAGAGAACAAATTACCGAGATCGTCAGCCAGGTTGAAGCTGAGCTGCGCACTATTAGTTTGGGCTACCATTTTCCCTTGCTGTTTGGTGACGATTCAAAAAAAATATGGACCCTTCGAAAGGCCGGGCTCGGGTTGCTGGGTAATTTACCCGGCGATGATAAAGCTGTTCCTGTTATTGAGGATACGGCCGTTGACGTATATGACCTGCCCGCATACATCCGTGAGTTTAATGAAATTCTTAAAAAGCACGGGCTGTACTCCGTACATTATGCGCATGCGGGCTCCGGCGAATTGCACCTGCGCCCTATCATCAACTTAAAAACTAAGGAAGGGAATCGTTTATTTCGCATCATTGCCGAGGAGATTGCCGCGCTCGTTAAAAAGTACAATGGCTCATTGAGTGGAGAACATGGGGACGGAAGATTGCGGGGCGAGTTTATCAGGCAAATGGTGGGGGAAAAGAATTACGAGCTGCTACGAACGATCAAGCGAACCTGGGATCCTCAAAATATTTTCAATCCAAATAAGATTGTGGATACGCCGTCGATGAACACGATGTTGCGTTACACGCCGGGTCAACAGACGCCAGCCTTCAAGACAATTTTTCGTTTTTACAACCAGGATATTTTGCAGCATGCTGAACAATGCAATGGCTCGGGTGATTGTCGTAAAACACATTTGTCGGGCGGCACCATGTGTCCATCCTTTATGGCCACGCGAAATGAAAAGGACACCACACGTGCAAGAGCAAACATACTCCGCGAATTTTTGACACGATCTGAAAAAATAAATCGTTTTGATCACAAAGAGATCCTCGATGTAATGGATCTGTGTATAAGCTGCAAAGGATGCAAGTCCGAATGCCCATCAAATGTTGACATGGCAAAGCTGAAAGCCGAATTCCTGCAGCAGTATTATGACTCAAATGGGGCGTCGTTTAGAAGTAAACTTATTGCCAACTTTACCAAATCGGCGAGCCTTGGAGCAATCGCCCCGGGCTTGTACAACTTTATGGTGACCGCACCGGGTGTAAGCACCCTGGTAAAAAAGGTGTCGGGATTTGCAACAAACAGATCAATGCCCACATTGCATAAAACGACTTTGAGGAAATGGTGGCAGAAGCATCAACGTGAAAAATCGAGGGCGACTGAAAAGCAGTTGCCGGTTGCCGGTTACCGGTTACCGGGAACAGGAATCCGGAAACTTTACTTCTTCTGCGACGAATTCACAAACTACAACGATGCAGATATTGGAATCAAAGCGATTTTGCTGCTGGAAAGATTGAGATACGAGGTTATCATTCCCAATCATGAAGAAAGTGGCCGTGCATGGTTGTCAAAAGGTTTTTTACGGCACGCACAAGGAATTGCTAATAAGAATATTTCCATGTTGAGTCCCCTGGTGAATGCAGCAACTCCTTTGATCGGGATCGAACCCTCCGCAATTCTAACATTCAGGGATGAATACATTGACCTGGCAGATGATGACCAGTTTGATGCAGCTAAGCAATTAGCAAAAAATGTTTTCATGATCGATGAGTTTATTGCGAGTGAAATAGAACAAGGAAACATTAGCAAGGAACGGTTCACGAAAGAGAAGCGACTGGTGAAATTGCATGGTCACTGCCAGCAAAAAGCAGTGTCATCTGTCGGCTCCTCTGTAGAAATGTTATCTCTTCCCGAAAACTACAAGGTGGAGATTATTCCGTCGGGCTGTTGCGGCATGGCGGGTTCCTTCGGTTACGAAAGAGAGCACTATGAAATATCGATGAAGATCGCAGAGTTAGTTTTGCTGCCGGCAGTCCGTAACCAGCCTCCAGGTGTCATCATAGCCGCTGCAGGTACGAGCTGTCGTCACCAGGTAAAGGATGGAGTTGGGCGACGAGCACTACATCCTGTCGAAATTCTAAGTGATGCTTTGTTGTGAAGTCTTCACAATTACCGTATCAACGCGGCCCTTCCGGAACTTTTGTAAATGTGACCACCACTTCCAACGGCTTCGAGAGTCCAGGTATAAACATCTATGGGCTGGGCCTTTCCGGAAAAGTTCCCGTCCCATCCGCTGCCAATGATATTTGTTTCAAATACTTCTTGTCCCCAGCGATTGAACACCCTGAAATAATTGATCTTGACGATATTGATAGTTAACGGGAACAAATAATCATTGTGACCATCGCCGTTTGGCGACCAGGCATTGGGTACAAAAACCGCGGGCTCCGTGCTAAGATTCACTAGAAGTGTATCTATCGTGATGCAACCAATTGTTGACACCATTTTAATCAGGTACTGTATTTGTTTATCGTAATTAAAGACAGGATCCTTCACATTCGAAAAATTCAAGCCAACTGGCGGTACCCATTGATAAGAGTAATTATTTCCCAGGCTCCTTGCATGAAGCGGGAATGAAGTGTTCGGTGTCGCCGTAACGCTTTGATACCGGATCCCCGGCACAGTCGGTGAAACAGAAATATTCACAGCGTTACTTATAACCGTCGCGGGATTTGCACAAGGATTGTTG
>VBAU01000344.1:5866-7870 GCA_005883855.1 Bacteroidota bacterium | reverse complement strand
TGCCAGGAATGTCTGCGCAGCAATCATATCAAACCGTGCCGCCTGTTTGGCTTTGTTATTTTTTACCAACTTTAACGAGTAAGCTGTAGCCGCGATGACGGCAAAAATAAAAAATAGAGTAAGGCCATGCAGGGTATCAACCAGGGTGAAAGAGGTAGATTCAGGCAAGGCAGAGTCAATAATGTATTTGTTACCTATAACGGCAAACAAAGAGCCCACACTCAACCCGAAACGGGAATCAATGCCGTCGGTATGAATATAGAAACAGATGTACGCTATGAGAAAAGCAATGTACATCCCTAAAAACATTTTCCAGAAAAGTCCGCTAGCATCACGCTTGATGCTCAGCCTGACTCTGAATGTACTGTATTCTGTATGTGGCTTGGCCAGACTCTCATCACCAAAACCTGTTTCATACATTTTTATTCCGGTTGAAAGAAGACAGCTGTCAATCGTCCACCCACGCAGGGTGAAACGGTGATCGAAATGTTGACCGATAGTATCTGCTACAAATATCAGCGATCGGGAATCGAATTGCGAGTTTTCAATAGCCAGCCTTAAGCTCTGGCGATCAAAAGGGAAGTTGCCTATCCTCCACGAATCTTTCATGACGCATTGCAATTTCATCATCATATATATCTGGTCGCCGGAACTATCTACAGTGGAAAATGATTTTTCAACGGTCTTTGCTTGCGGCACTTCCAGGTTCTGTAAGAAATTAAAGTCTTTGTTTTTATATTTTAACCATAACCAGAAATTGACAGCATATTCTTTTTGCTTGAAATCAATATCATGTATGCTGGTGATGTAGATACCGACCTTTACTGTATCAATTTTTGCGTCCTGTGCGGAAGATTTAATAAAAAATGAAAAACTAAAAATAAAAGCGAATAAAAGCCGAAGGAGGTTTTTCATAAGTTATTATTTATGCTGGCGCTTTAGTCGCGAACTTACGGGATGATTTTCGATTTTGAAAGGTAAGTTCCCCTACGGAAACTATGTTTTTTGTTTCGGGGAATTTCTCTTTGATCTGCGTTGGCTCTGATCTGCCGGTTGTGCTGAAACGTTTTTTCTTTTGCTTTAATGAAGATGCCTGTTCCAACGTTTAGCCTCTCCCGGGCATTCACAGAATCTGCCACTCAAAGAAAGTGACAGAGCTCGACTGAGTGTGAAGTGCCTATGTCATCACAGCATTGATAACATCTCCGGATCTTTATCACCACTTCCTGTATTTAGAAGTAAAAGCGTATCGCTTCTTTTGATGGCATTCTTTTCAACCAAAGTTGCCAATGCCTTCCACGTGGCGCTGCCTTCCGGAGATAGTAAAATGCCTTCTGCCTTCGCCACGTCCTTAATGCCGCCCATGATGGCTTGGTCAGAAACAACTTCAACATCTCCCCCTGATTCATAAATTACTTTTTGTATGAGATCCATTCCAAACGGATCAGGCACCACAAGGCCGTTTGCAATGGAAGGTTTGGGATGAAATGAATTTTTCCAGTTAATAGGATCGTTGTAAGCGGCATAAACCGGCGCACAATTTTGGGCTTGCACGGCAATCATCTTGGGCAGCGATCCCGATATCCAACCCATTCGAATCATTTCCTGGAAACTTTTCCAGATGGCAATAAGCCCGGTGCCGCCGCCAGCCGGATAAACTATTGCATCGGGCAGCATCCAATTCATTTGCTCTGCAATTTCATATCCCATTGTTTTTTTTCCTTCGAGGCGGTAGGGCTCCTTTAACGTAGATATATCAAAATAACTCTGACTTGCATTTATTTCATTTACCTTCTTAGCACAGTCGCTGATCAATCCGTCCACCAATACAACTTCCGCCTGGTATAGCTCGCATTCCTTTTTGAAAATATCCGGCGTGTGTGCCGGCATCACAACAATACAATGAACGCTTGCCCTGGCACAATAGGCGGCCAATGCAACCCCCGCGCTTCCTGCAGTCGGGATAATGCATTTGTTTATTCCCAGCTCTCTCATTTTAGAAAC
>VBAU01000344.1:356-5761 GCA_005883855.1 Bacteroidota bacterium | reverse complement strand
AGCATTTCAACATATCGCCACATGGTGTTTTCTCTTTCTGTAAGATCTTCTTTTGAAAAAGAGGCGGATGTGTGATAGTTTACAAGCAGCGGCTTATTGCAACACGTGGCGTAATTATTAATTTGGGAGAGACTGTATTTCTTTTGGCAGCGGGAGCACTCGAGAAAAGTTGCGAATGAAGAGGTAGTCGTGTGTAGTTTCATAGCGACAAGGTTCAATTCAAGTTACAAAAATTCAGTTTTTGTTCCAAGCTCTTTAACGTTTTTAAGATGGAAATAGTTGCCGGGGTTATTGGTAAACATATCAACGGCCGCCTTGAGAACGTTAGAATAGCCGGGGAGTTTTTGCTTCGCGGCTTAGTTTTGAGTTATGGAGTCTCTGTTCCACCTTTTCACTTGAAAGAAATCCTTCGACTTCGCTGCGCCACCGCTATAGCTTTAGCGCACGCGGTCAGGAGGTCGCCATCCCGATAGTTATCGGGATTGATGCGGCACATTTCCTTCGGTGGAACATTTGACGAAGAGAGTCTCCCGTTTACCTTTGACGTTTTACGTCGTCACCATCCCAGCACCCAGGCAAAAATCAACGGCGCTACAATGGTCGCGTCGCTCTCGACAATGTATTTGGGAGTTTTGATGTCAAGCTTGCCCCACGTGATTTTTTCGTTGGGAACAGCGCCGGAATAAGAACCGTATGAAGTGGTGGAATCACTGATCTGGCAGAAGTAATTCCAAAACGGAACATCATGCCATTCCAAATCCTGGTACATCATCGGCACAACACAAATTGGAAAATCGCCCGCAATGCCGCCGCCGATCTGGAAAAAGCCAATTCCTTTTCCCGAAGAGTTTTTTCTGTACCAATCGGCTAACCATACCATGTATTCAATTCCACTTTTCATGGTCGTGGCTTTCATTTCACCTTTGATGATGTATGATGAGAAAATATTTCCCATCGTGCTGTCTTCCCAACCACCGACAACGATCGGCAGATCTTTTTCTGCTGCTGCAATCATCCAGCTATCCTTTGGATCGATCTCGTAATCTTTTTCCATCACTTTGCTCAGCAAAAGTTTGTACATGAACTCGTGAGGAAGGTACCTTTCGCCTTTTGCATCGGCATCTTTCCAGAGCTTGACAATATTGTGCTGAATTTTTCTAAATGCTTCTTCTTCGGGAATGCAAGTGTCGGTGACACGATTTAATCCTTTTTCTAACAATTCCCACTCCTGTTGTGGTGTAAGATCACGATAATGTGGAATGCGTTTGTAGTGGCTATGCGCAACAAGGTTCATAATGTCTTCTTCCAAATTGGCTCCGGTGCAACTGATAATATCAACTTTTCCCTGTCTTATCATTTCTGCAAGTGACACACCCAACTCGGCTGTACTCATAGCACCTGCAATCGTGATCATCATTTTTCCTCCATCGAGCAAGTGTTGCTCGTATCCTTCTGCTGCATCAACTAACGCAGCTGCGTTGAAGTGACGATAATGATGTTGGATGAATTGAGAGATCGGTCCTTTATTCATAGAAAAAATTCTTTGGGCGCAAAAGTAATGCTTATAATAATTATAGGGGATCTCTGCTTTTGCTGCGCGTCTCCGTGGTTATTTTTTTTTACCACGGGGAGACAGAGGGCATTGAGTGCCACGGAGAGTGCACCTACTTAAGCACCTCCGCCAGCTTCTGTTCGAGCTCCGGTCCACGCAGACCTTGTCCAATTATTTTTCCTTCAGGATCAATCAGGACGTTGAATGGAATACTATTGAAGTTGAATGTGGTAACGGCAAGGCTATTCCATTCCTGCAGATCGCTTACTTGCGGCCACGCGAGCCTGTCATGCTGAATGGCATTCAGCCAGTCTCCTTTTTCTTTGTCGAGAGACACTCCAATTATGGTGAAGTTTTTATTCTTGTATTTGTTGTAGGCCTGTACCACATTTGGATTTTCATGACGGCAAGGGAGACACCAGCTCGCCCAAAAATCTACCAGTACATATTTCCCTTTGAATGAACTGAGATTTATTTTCTTCCCATTCAAGTCGGGCAACGATAGTTCAGGGGCGCTCTTTCCAATCCACTGCGGCTGTGCAGGCTCCTGTTTGTTCTTTTGTTGTTGCAAAGCTATCTGGCGGTCGCTCATTTGTTTTATGGCGGCAATGCCTTTATGCTCTGGGAATTTTTGTACAATGCCATTTAATAAAGATTGGTATTCGTCCGCAGGAAATACCTGCGAATAAGTTCCAAGAGCCCACACGCTTGTGATGGGATCGGAAGATTTCTTGATATAGTCGCCGACGAAATTACGTAGCTCTCCGAGCTGGTACATTCCTTTACTATTTTCAATCAGCAATAGGCTGTCAGATGCTCCGGCTTTTTTGAGACTGTCCATTACCTGACCCATTGCATTTAGTGCAAACCATTTGTTCGACGCTTTCGCTGAAAAATCTCTTAACGATTCGCTCGCTGGGGAGCCGTGTACCACATAACCGTTGGGGTTTTTTAAATCAACATTCACTGTAATTTTTTCCCCGTCATTGATCACAAATGCAAAAGGATAGGGTTCGTTTTTGAGAAGCAGGCTAAATAAAGATTCTTCTCCTGTTTTTCCTTTCAAACGAAATGAGCCATCACTGCCAATACCGCTCGAATCCTCGATGATCCTCTCACCAGTAGCCAGTGGAGTTTCCTGCAGGTAAACCATTTGCTCGTTCGCATTTTTGATCTTGCCATCAACGATAAATTCTTTTTTGGCTTCGTGCTTGCACGCGAGCAGAATTGCTGAAATGAAAACGGAAAGAAATATTTTTTGCATAACTAAGTCAGGAGTTTAATTTTTCAGATAAGATATCGTTTGTAATTTTTGGATCGGCTTTGCCTTTTGATAACTTCATCACTTCACCCACGAATAGACCCATCAATCCTTTTTTCCCCTTTTTGTATTCTTTTACTTTCTCAGGAAATTTATTGAGTACCTGGTCAATTAAATTTTCAATATGATCTGTGTCGCTGTCCTGCAGCCAGTTTTTTTCTTCGGCGATTTCACCGGGTTCGGCATTCGGGTTCTTAATTAGTTCGTGAAATAATTTGGTCGAAGCTACGGAGAAACTCAACTTCCCGTCTTCGACAAGGTTTATTATAGCAGCAATTTTTTGGGGGTCGAGCGGAAATTGATCGATGTCGGCGCTATTTTCATTGAGCCAGGATTTGACGGGCCCGAGCATCCAGTTGGCAGCGGGTTTTGCAGACCTCCCCCCAACCCCCTCCAAAGGAAGGGGCGCGCACTCGAATGACTGGATGACTTTTTCGAAGTAATCTGAAAAATCTTTTTCTTCTGTTAGCAAAGAAGCATCGTAATAGGAGAGTTGGTATTCGGTGGTATATTTTTTTATTCTCTCTTTCTGTAAAATGGGAATTGTTTTGCGAATTGTTTCGATGAACTCGTCTGTTAAATTAAATTTTGTGAGATCGGGATCGGGGAAGTATCGATAGTCTTCTGCATCTTCCTTATCGCGTATGGAAAAAGTTGTTCCGCTGTCTGCATCAAAACTTCTTGTCTGTTGAGTAATTTCTAAACCCTGCTCCAACATGTCGATCATTCTTTTGCTTTCAAATTCAATAGCACGTTTTACATTGCGGATGGAGTTGAGGTTTTTGATCTCTGCTCTAGTCCCCAGTTTTGTCTCACCTTTTTTTCGGACTGAAATATTTGCGTCACAACGCAGGCTTCCTTCTTCCATGTTTCCGTCGCAAATTTCAAGATAGCGAACCAGCTTGCGTAATTCAGTTAAGTAAGCATAGGCCTCTTCGCCGCTTCGGATGTCGGGCTCACTTACAATTTCGATCAGAGGCACACCGGCGCGATTGAAATCAAGGCCAGTATTTTCCGGATCCACGTCATGTAAACTCTTTCCAGCATCTTCTTCGAGGTGAATCCTGTTTAGCCGGATGTTGTTTTCCCGGTCTTGAATTTTTATATTGATGTAACCCCCCTTGCAAATCGGCGTGGTGTGTTGTGATAGTTGATATCCTTTAGGGAGATCAGGGTAAAAATAATTTTTGCGGGCGAAATAATTTTCTTTGACGATTTCACAGTGACAGGCAAGGCCCATTTTTATCGCAAACTCGATGGCTTTCCGGTTCATTTTTGGCAACGTGCCCGGATGAGCAAGGGTGACTGGACTTACTTGGGTGTTAGGCTCTGAGCCAAAGACCGTGGCGTCACCACAAAATAATTTGCTTCGAGTAAGTAATTGTGCATGCACTTCCAGGCCAACCACTGTTTCATATGCATCATAATTAATTGCCATGCTAGCGGCAAAAGTAATGAAAGCTTATTCTCTGTCTGAATCAAGGAGAAGAAAAGATCAAGCTATAATCATCATTTAACATTTGTGACTTCACATGTTTTTACAAAGGAATGAGCATTGCTCCGCGTTGGTTTGCGCTAATTTGGACGCAGAGGGCAAAAAGAAGACGCAGGCCGCAAAAGTTTTAGCGGCGGCCAACAGAGTGAACTAACGTTTTTCATTCGGCGATTGAAGTAAACCACGGTGATAGGTGCCAAAAGTATTCTATCGTTGAAGTGGAAGGTATAAAGTATGGCTTTGCACGAATGCACCGCCTCTTCTCTGTCGGAGAAGGAATGGGGGATGAGGCTTCTAAAAGAAAGTCCCGCATAAAGACGGGACCTATTACATGCTCGATGTATATGGAGTTAAAGATCTGCGGTCTTTAATTTTTTTGGCATTTTTATTTCAATACTCTGCAACTTGCCAGCGCGTTTGATTTTGAGCATTACTGATCCCTTTTCCCTGCTATCACGTACAATTCTTGCTACTTCGTCGGCGCTGTTTACTTCTTTATCATTTACAGATACAATGACGTCATTTTCTTTAATGCCAGCTTTTTTTGCGTTGCCTTCATCATCCACATCAATCACTTTTACTCCTTTGCCATCGTCCGTATCCTGCACGGAAAGACCAAGCTTTGGACGATTGTCAAATCCGTAGTATTGTCCCGGGGATACGTGGGTTCTTGGCACGCCCTGAACCTTTGGCATCACATCAAAATCCATGTTTGGCATTTTCATGTTGAACGCATTGAAACCTGCGCCTTTCCATTTCGTCAGTTCTGTCGTGGTTTTTTGTTCTTTTTTATCTCGGAGATAAGTAATGGTTACCTTGTCACCAGCCTTGTGGCCGCGGATCACTTTGGTGAGATCATCGGGATCTTCAATTTTTTTGTCATCCACTTTTGTGATGATGTCGTCTTCTTTTAAACCCCCCTTTTGCCCACCGCTTTCATCCGCCCCGTCTGTTATCTTCACACCTCCATCTACCTCTCGGTGACAACGCCTAGCATGGCTGCATTTTCGTTTTCATTAAGCAGGTCACCGTTTCCG
>VBAU01000344.1:0-302 GCA_005883855.1 Bacteroidota bacterium | reverse complement strand
CTTCAATCGGTTTACCGTTCACGGTTACTTTATCTCCATTGATTTCAACCGTGACCTTGTCTTTGCTTTCACCTTTGCGGGTTATCACGATTGTCTGGACATCTTTTTTCTCGGTCTTGTCTTTTTCTTTGCTCTTTTCATCCTGGGCATGGATTGCAAGAGGTGCTATCAGCAAGGTGGCAACGGCGATTGCTAATAGTTTGAAGTAACTTCTTTTCATTGTGATTTTTTTTATCGGTTCTACGTTAAATTTCGTACTTCAAATATAAAGACATTTATTTAAATACGAAACACTTCGGAAA